>JAABSS010000013.1 GCA_011390235.1 Desulfotignum sp. | reverse complement strand
GGACGGGAAAGTGCAATGGGATGAGGCGGTATTCCCCTATCCCTTTAGAAAGGGTCCCGGCATCCGCAGCGATACTGACAGTGCCCCTTTCATGCCCAAGTGTGTGGTGCACCAGCCCCATTTCGACTGGAGCGGAGACCGCCGCCTGCAAATCCCCTGGCATGACACCGTGATTTATGAAACCCATGTAAAAGGGTTCACCGTTCGCCATCCGGATGTTCCCCCTGAAATGCGCGGCACCTATGCAGGACTTGCACATCCTGCGGTCGTTGAATATCTCAGAACCCTGGGTGTCACAGCAGTGGAACTGATGCCGGTGCATTTTTTCCTCCATGACAAGCACCTGGTGGATCAGGGATTGCGAAATTACTGGGGCTACAATTCCATCGGGTATTTTGCCCCCCACAGCGAATATGCGGCAGACAACCGTCCCGGCGGGGTGGTGGCTGAATTCAAACAGATGGTGAAAACCCTTCACCAGGCCGGGCTGGAAGTCATCCTGGATGTGGTTTACAACCACACGGCAGAGGGAAATCACCTGGGACCCATGCTCAGTTTCAAGGGAATCGACAACACCTATTATTACCGGCTTACCGAAGATTTGCAGTACTACATGGATTATACCGGCACCGGCAACACCCTGAACATGCGCCATCCCCACGTGCTGCAGCTTGTCATGGATTCTTTGCGGTACTGGGTTCTGGAAATGCACGTGGACGGGTTCCGGTTTGATCTGGCTTCCGCCCTGGCCCGGGAGCTGCATGATGTGGACCGGTTGTCAGCCTTTTTTGATATCATCCAGCAGGATCCTGTTATCAGCCAGGTCAAGCTGATTGCCGAACCCTGGGATGTGGGGGAAGGGGGGTATCAGGTGGGTAATTTTCCGCCGGTGTGGACCGAATGGAACGGCAAATACCGGGACTGTGGCCGTGATTTCTGGCGAGGGGAGGACCAGACCATTGGCGAGTTTGCCGCCCGTTTTACGGGCAGTTCCGATCTGTATGAAAACACCTCCCGTCTGCCTTATGCCAGCATCAACTTTATCACGGCCCATGACGGGTTCACCTTGCAGGATCTGGTTTCCTACAATGAAAAGCATAACATGGCCAACAAAGAGGAAAACCGTGATGGAGAAGATTACAACCGTTCCTGGAACTGCGGTGAGGAGGGTGAAACCGACCACCCGGAGATACGCCGGCTGAGACACCGCCAAAAGCGAAATTTTCTGGCAACCCTGCTCCTTTCCCAGGGTGTGCCCATGCTTTTGGGCGGAGATGAGATGGGCCGCACTCAGCAGGGGAACAACAATGCCTACTGCCAGGACAATGAACTTTCCTGGTACAACTGGGAAAATATGGACGAAGAACTTCTGGAATTCTGCCGGAAACTTATCCAGTACCGCAAAGACCATCCGGTTTTCCGGCGCAGGGGATGGTTCCATGGACGCTCGATTCATGGCAGCGATGTCGACGACATCAGGTGGTTCACCATGGAGGGAGAGCAGATGGCTGAGGAGGACTGGGGACAGGGGGTCACAAAATCCCTGGGGGTCTTTTTGAATGGTGCCACCATTCCCAATCCCAATCCCCGGGGTGAACCCGTCATTGATGACAATTTTTACCTGATTTTCAACGCCCATCATGATGCACTGCAATTCATTCTTCCCGGCCCTGATTATGGCAATCTTTGGATAAAGGAAATCGATACTGAAACCGGGTGGCAAGAAGAACCGCCGTCACTGAAGGCAGGGGACGCGATCATGGTTGCGGCCCGTTCCCTGGTGGTGCTGCGCCATGAAATCTGAACCTGTTGCCACCTACCGGCTCCAGATGCATGCCGGATTCGGCTTTGATCAGGCCGCAGATATGGTGCCCTATCTGTATGATCTGGGCATCAGTCATATGTATACCTCCCCCTACCTGCAGGCTGCTGCCGGCAGTACCCACGGCTATGATATTGTGGATCCCGCACACGTAAATGCGGAACTCGGGGGAACCCAAGCCCATGCCCGCATGTGTGAGACCATTCGTGCCGCAGGGCTTGGGCACATGATCGATGTGGTGCCCAACCATATGGCCATTGCCGGGCGGCAGAATCCCTGGTGGTGGGATCTGCTGGAGAATGGACCGTCCAGCCGCTTTGCCGGGTTTTTTGATGTGGACTGGCACAGCGGGGCTAACCGATGGCCCGGCAAGCTTCTTCTGCCGGTTTTAGGAAATCACTACGGCCGCATCCTCGAGGATGGCGAACTGCAGTTGTCATATGAAGACGGGAATTTTGCCATTCATTATCATGACCATGTGTTCCCTGTGGCACCCGCCAGTGCGGCCGAAATTTTGTCCAGGGCCGGGGAAGATGACGGATCAAAAGAATCGCGCATCAAAGCAGAGGTGACACGCCTGAACCATGATCCGGATGCCCTGGATACGCTCATTGAACAGCAGCATTACCGGCTGGCTTTCTGGCGGATGGCGGACACAGATCTTGGATACCGGCGGTTTTTCAACATCAGTGACCTGGCAGGCATTCGGGTTGAGGACAAAACGGTTTTCGCGGCTGTTCATGCCCTGCCCATGGCCTGGGTGGACAAAGGATGGGTCCAGGGGCTGCGCATTGACCATCCGGACGGTCTGCGGGACCCGGTCCAATATTTTCACAGGCTGCAAAACGCCTGTCCTGATGCCTGGATCGTGGTGGAAAAAATTCTTGAGCCCGGAGAACATCTGCCATCAGACTGGCCTGTTGCCGGCACAACAGGATATGATTTCATGAACCTTGCAGGGGGGCTGCTTGTAAATCCTGCATCCGAGGATCCGCTCACACAGCTGTATGCGGATTTTACAGGAACACGAAAACAGTTTGACGCCCTGGTCCATGAATGCAAGCAACTGGTGCTCACCACTATCCTGCAAAGTGAAATCAGCCGCCTCACCAGCCTGTTTGAAGAGATCTGCGAAAGGCACCGGCGCCACAGGGACTATTCCCGGCAGGAACTGCGCAGTGCCCTGTGCCAGACAGCCATCCATTTCCCGGTGTACCGGTCGTATGTGTCTGTCTCCGATAACCGGGTGTCTGAAGCGGACGAACACCATATCACCGCGGCCATTGAAGGTGCTGCAATGGTGCTGACAGACCTTGATCCGGAACTGTTTTTATTTCTGAAAGACCTGCTCCTGATGCGGACCAAAGGGGCGCTGGAGGCAGAACTGGCCATGCGGTTCCAGCAGTTGACCGGGCCGGCCATGGCAAAGGGCGTGGAAGATACCGCATTTTACCGGTACCACCGCCTGATCTGCCTCAATGAAGTGGGAGGAGATCCCGGCAGATTCGGTGTCAGTCTCCGGGAGTTTCACGGGGCCTGTGCCCGTGCACAAAAAGAACATCCGCTGGGACTGCTGGCTTCCACCACCCATGATACCAAGCGCAGTGAAGATGTCCGGGCCCGGCTGGCTCTGCTTTCCGAGATACCGGACCAATGGGCGGATGCGGTCCGCAGATGGGCTTCCAATAATGCCCGCCACCGCTCTGGTGAGTTGCCTGATGCCAATACCGAATACCTGTTATACCAGACCCTGGTCGGGGCCTGGCCCATTGATCTGGAAAGGATCTGTGCCTACATGGAAAAAGCGGTCAAAGAAGCCAAGGTGCATACCTCCTGGACAGCCCCGAATAATGCGTATGAGCGCGGCCTGGCAGATTTTATCGCTGCCGTGCTGGCAGACAGGACATTCTGTACAGATCTGGAAAATTTTGTCGCAGACCTGATTGCACCCGGCAGAATCAACAGCCTTGCCCAGACCCTGATCAAACTCACGGCCCCGGGAGTTCCGGACATCTACCAGGGCACTGAACTGTGGGATTTGAGCCTGGTGGACCCGGATAACCGCAGGCCGGTGGATTTTGCCCTGCGCCGCCGCCTGCTCAGCCAGTTGCCGCACCTGGACCCTGAAGCGATTCTGGCCGGAATGGACAAAGGCCTGCCTAAGCTCTGGGTTATCCGGCAGACCCTGCATCTGCGCCGTGCCCATCCGGAATTTTTTGGTCCCGAAGCGGATTATTGCCCGTTGTATGCCACCGGCAGAAAAGCAGACCATCTGGTGGCGTTTGTTCGGGGACAGGATGTGATTTCTCTGGCCCCAAGGCTTGTTATGGGGCTGAATAATGACTGGGACGATACCATTGTGGCACTGCCTTCGGGAAAATGGCACAATGTTCTGACAGGTGATGATACGGACGGCGGTGCTGTTCAGCTCCAGGAACTGCTGCACCGTTTTCCTGTCGGCCTGCTGGTGAAAAGGAGACAACCCTTATGACAGATATGCGTGTCTGGGCACCGAATGCCCATGAAGTAACATTACACAGCAGCGACCAGGTGCTTGCCATGACAAAAGCGGCAGGCGGCTGGTGGCATGTGGATGCCCCCTTTGTGCATCACGGCGTTGATTATGCGTTTGCGGTGGACGGCAACGGACCGTTTCCGGATCCACGTTCCCCCTGGCAGCCCAATGGCATACATGGTTTTTCCAGATGGGTGGACCATTCTCTTTTTAAGTGGACAGATGCCGGCTGGCAGCAGCCGCCCCTGGGATCAGCTGTCATCTATGAACTGCACCTGGGAACGTTTACCCCTGAGGGCACCTATGAGGCAGCTATCGGCCGTCTGGACCATCTGGTGGAACTGGGCATCACCCATGTGGAGCTGATGCCGGTGGCCCAGTTTTCCGGTGACCGCGGATGGGGGTATGACGGTGTGGATCTGTACGCCCCCCACCAGGCCTACGGCGGCCCTGAAGGGTTGAAACGCCTGGTGGATGCCTGTCACCAGCGCGGTCTGGCGGTGCTGCTCGATGTGGTGTACAACCATTTAGGGCCTGCGGGAAATTATCTGAGCCAGTTTGGGCCGTATTTCACTGACCGGTATGCCACCCCCTGGGGAGAAGCAGTTAATTTTGATGAACAGAACAGCCATGAGGTGCGGCAGTTTTTTATCGACAATGCCGTCATGTGGCTGCAGGACTACCACTTTGATGGGCTGCGTATCGATGCGGTCCATGCCATCTTAGATACATCTGCCATTCATTTTCTGGAAGCCCTTGCCAGTGCCGTAAAAAATCTGGAAACAGCTTTGGGCCGGCATCTTGTACTCATTGCAGAAAGTGATCTGAATGACCCGCGGGTGATCCGTTCTCCAGCGGTGGGGGGATACGGCATCCACGCCCAGTGGAACGAGGATTTCCATCATGCCCTGCATGCGGTGCTGACCGGGGAAACCCAGGGCTATTATCAGGATTTCGGCACACTGGCCCAGCTGGCAAAGGTCTTGACCCGGGGGTTGGTGTATGACGGATGTTATTCTGTTTACCGCCGCCGCTGTCATGGACGGCCCGCCACCGGAATTTCCGGCACCCGGTTTGTGGGGTGTCTGCAAAATCATGACCAGGTGGGCAACCGTGCGCTGGGAGAGCGCACAGGCCGGATGCTCTCACCGGGCCTGCTGAAAATCGGCGCAGCCCTGGTCATGACGTCTGCGTTTGTGCCGATGCTGTTTCAAGGGGAGGAGTGGGGGGCCTCAACACCATTTTTGTATTTTACCGATCACCAGGAACCTGAGCTGGGAGAAGCGGTGAAGCGCGGTCGGCGCAAAGAATTTGCCGCATTCGGATGGGAAAGCGAAGCGATTCCTGATCCCCAGGATGAAGAAACCTTTGCGCATTCCAGGCTCAATTGGGAGGAACTGCAAGAGGAGAACAGCCGCCACATGCTGGCGTGGCACCAATCGCTCATCTCGCTGCGGCGCCGCTTGTCCCCCTTGACTGATGGAGAAATCGGGCGGGTATCTGTTTTGTTTGATGAAACAGAGCGCTGGCTGATCATGACACGGGGACCGGTGCTGGTGGCCTGTAATTTCGCAGAGACTCCTGTAACCATTTCCTGTGCTGATGCAAAAGACAAAAAAATGGTTCTGTCATCAGCAGATGACATCGTTGTGAAAGAGACCACTCTGATGCTTCCGGCACAGGGGGTTGCAATACTGCTCCAATGAAAAACAATCATAATTTACAAGGAGAAGAAATGATGGCTGAGAAAAAGAAGAAAAGGGTTATCTTCAAGGTTTTTGCACCGGATGCCCAGAAAGTTGTGCTTGCAGGCAGTTTCAATAAATGGTCCCAGGATTCGGATGCCATGAAAAAAGATGAAACAGGGACATGGAAAAAAACCAAAATGCTTCCCAAGGGCACCTATGAATACAAATTTATTGTGGATGGAGAATGGACTTGCGATCCCAATTGTGGTGACGTTGTTTGTGATGATCAGGGCGCGGAAAACAACCAGATTGTCGTGTGAACGGTTATGGAAACGACAGATTTGTTACATGAAATTACATCATAAAAGGAGAAAGAGCGATGAGCAAGAAAGAAGCGTATGAAAAAAAATTAGAGGCCCAGCTGAAAGAATGGAAAACCGACATCGATAAGATGAAAGCAAAAGCCGACAAGGCAGATGCCGAAGCCAAGCTTGAATATTACAAGCAGATCGAAGAGTTGCGCAGCAAACAGGAAGCGGCCCAGAAAAAGCTGACAGAGCTCAAAGCAGCGGGTGAATCGGCATGGGAAGATCTTAAAGCCGGTATTGACCTTGCGTGGACGTCACTGGGAGAGTCGATAAAATCGGCCAGATCCAGATTCAATTAACCGTTTGTCAGAGTGATTTGCAGATGATTGATGCCGGCAAAAAAAAATGAATCCAGGACTGAAAAAAAGACAGTATTTGCAGGAGCTATTGCATGAATACCGCAAAACAAGACAATTACGTACGATGGTTTGAAGATCTGAATTCAGAAGATGTCGGCCTGGTAGGTGGCAAGAATGCGTCGCTGGGGGAGATGGACGGGGCACTTAAAAACAAGAATATACTTGTTCCGGAAGGCTTTGCCACGACGACAACAGCCTATCGGGCATTCATCAAAAAAAATCAACTGCAGGATAAGATCACAAAACTGCTCAAAGGGTATCAGAAAAAAGAGGCATCATTGAAGAAAACGGGGCAGGCTATCCTGGATCTGTTCAAGCAGGGAGAAATGCCTGAAGACGTATCACAGGCAATCTCCTCTGCCTATGAAGACCTTGCCGAACGGTACGATACAAAAGATGTGGACGTGGCAGCCCGCTCCAGCGCCACGGCCGAGGACATGCCAGAGGCCAGTTTTGCCGGGCAGCAGGAATCTTTTTTGAATGTAAGCGGAATAACCACCATTACCGATCCGGACTGGGTGCCGATCATGAAGCGCCTGCAGCCATTGTCACTGATCAGGGGGGCCGCATCTCCCATGTGGCCATTGTCAGCCGCGAGCTGGAAATTTCCGCCATTGTGGGTGCAGAGGATGCGACACAGATCCTCAAGCAGGACCAGGCAGTGAC
>JAABSS010000024.1 GCA_011390235.1 Desulfotignum sp. | reverse complement strand
TCTGGCAGTATCTACATCCGCTTGGGTCAGAGTGTTGTGAAAAGGACAATACCCTTCCCACAGATGAATTTTTTTATCCGTATGCCCGGCTGCATACCGGGCCAGGTTTCTATCCGGGGTCATGAGTACCGCATCCGCCTTAAGGGCATTGACCACCTGGATCACATTGGCTGAGGTGCAGCAGATATCGGACACCGCTTTGACAGCGGCCGAAGAGTTGACATAGGTCACCACCGGGATATCACCCAGGGCTTTCTTCCGGGCGGTCAGGGCGGCCGGGTCCACCATGTCTGCCATGGGGCATCCGGCATCCGGGCACGGCAGCAGCACGGTCTTTTCCGGACAGAGGATGGATGCGGTTTCCGCCATGAAATGGACACCGCAGAACACAATTATTTCGGCTGAGGTTTTTGCGGCCTTGATACTCAGTTCCAGAGAATCTCCGCAAAGATCAGCAATATCCTGAATTTCAGGAGGTTGATAATTATGGGCCAGGATAATGGCATTTTTTTTTCGGGCCAGATTCTGGATAGCTTCTTTCATCACAAGAATCCTTTCGTATCTTTGTTCGGTTTTATATGAAAGCCGTCAGCCGTCAGTACTCAGCTAACAGCTTTGTTGTGCCCGCCAGGGCATGGTTGTTATTCCATGTCAAGAATGTTAACCCCGGAGGGGATGGTAAAATCAAACCGGTCATCCGGTATCTGCCGGAAACGTATATTGCTGAATTCAAAGTGGGTGGTGTCTCCAAAAGCATTCACAGTAGTGACATGGGAGATATGAAATTGTTTGGGGCATACCCGGATGATGATGCGGTGAATGTCGGGATTTCCGGACTGGTCCTCAAGGAGCAGTTCGGCCCGGTCTTGTGTTGCCTCCTTAATAGAGACAGTATAATTTTTTCGGATCAGGGAGATATCTGATAAAAACGCCCCGCCGGCCCCTGACTTGAAAAACTGGGATGCATCCCCGCGCATGACCTGGTTTTCTTCGGGTCTGAAGATCCACAGTTTTGTGCCGTTGGTGATAATATCGTGGCGTTCCGGAGACAGGTACTGCCATTTCATTTTCCCGGGGTGGCTGAACCAGGCCCTGCCTGATGCTGTTTCATTGATATCCAGGGCAGACAAAGTGGATGTCTGGGAAAAATCGGCAGAAAAGCTTTTGCCGGCATACCGGTTTTCAATGCCGTCCAGGAGGGTTTGTGTGCGGGCGCTGGTGTCTGCGGTATTTCCGGGAATGGCCCAGCAGAAAACCAGGGCGATGATAAGAAAGGGTCTCATGAATATCATGGTATGTTCCTTGTGATTTACCGCAGCAGTTTTTGCAGGTCTTTTCGTTTGTCTTCCGCATACAGGCGCCGCAGTTTGGGTTTTTCAATTTTTCCGGTGGGGTTGCGTGGGACATCCCCGAAAAAAATTTTTTTCAGGCGTTTGTACCGGGGCAGGGCCTGCTGGAATTCCTGAATATCGTTTTCACAGATCATGCAGTCCGGCTTGACGCTGATGATGCCTGCGGGGATTTCCCCTAAACGCTCATCCGGCACACCGATAACAGCAATATCCTTTATTTTCTCGTGGCCCAGAAAGAAATTTTCAATTTCATTGGGATAGATATTTTCTCCCCCGTAAATGATCATGTCTTTTTTGCGGTCCACCAGCCAGATGAATCCTTCCATGTCATACCTGGCCAGATCACCGGTGCGCAGCCATCCGTTGTGAAGGGTTTTGGCGGTGGCTTCCGGGTTTTTATAGTAGGCTTTCATCACCCCTGGTCCCCGCACGATCAATTCACCGGTTTCATTGCCGAACAGGTGATTGCCCTGCTTGTCCACGATTCTGGCCTCCCACCCGTGGCCTGCTTTGCCTATGGGGCCTATGTGGTGGCTGTTTTCAAGGCCCAGATGGATACAGCCCGGGCCGGTGGATTCGGTAAGGCCGTAATTGGTGTCATACCCCTGAGCTGGAAAGTATTTCTGCCATCTTTGGACAAGGCTGGGGGGAACGGGCTGGGCCCCGGAATGCATCAGCCGCCACTGGTCCAGGTGATAGTGTGACAGATCAAGGACCTTGTTTTCTATGGCAATGAGAATATCATGGGCCCAGGGAACCAGAAGCCAGGCAATGGTGCACCGTTCTTCAGAAACCGCTTCAAAAATCCATTCCGGCTTTACCCCGTTGAGCAGGATGCACTTGCCCCCCACCAGAAAAGAGCCCATCCAGTGCATCTTTGCGCCGGTGTGATACAAAGGCGGTATGCACAAAAATATATCCTCATGGGTCTGGCCATGGTGGCTGTTTTCCACTTCGCAGGCATGGGTCAGATTATTGTGGGTGAGCAGGACCGCTTTGGGGGTGCCGGTGGTGCCTGAGGTGAAGTACAGTGCTGCATCATCGTCATTTTCCATGGGAACATCCGGCGGCATATGGCCTTGCTGGTCCTGGACAAAGTCATCAAAAAGATATGCCCATTCCGGACAGGATTCTCTGGGGCCTGTAAAAATCCACACGTGCACACTGGATGCCAGGGCACTGCGAATCGCTGCAATGCGCTGGATGAATTCTTCTCCGAATATAAAGGCTTTGGGTGCTGCGGTGTTTGCGCACAACAAAATTTTATCTGATTCAAACCGGAAATTCAACGGCACTGCCCAGGCACCGGTATACAGGATACCAAAATAGATGGGCAGCCATTCCAGGCTGTTGGTCATGAGCTGCACCACGGTATCAGATTTCTGGATGCCTTTCTGATGAAGGCCGTTGGCCAGCCTGCAGGCCATGGTATAAAATTGGTGCCAGGTGAGTTCTTTTCTGGTTTTTCTGGCAGGTACCCGCTCCACCAGGGCAATTTCATCTCTGTACAGCCTGTTGTTTTCAGCCAGTATCTGTGTTATGCGCATAAACTGAATTCTGCCCTTTTTCCTTTTGGCCTTGTGGTTAAAAAAAAATCCTGCCGGATCACTATAGACCACGGCAGGATTATATTCAACCCAATGTTTGAAGACGGCTTATTTGTCTTTATTGACCTCTTCAAAGTCGGCATCCACTACATCCTCATCTGTCTGGGCGCCGGCAGCACCGGTGTCTGCCTGGCCTTCCTGGGAAGAAGAGGCCTGCTGGTACATGACCTCAGCCAGTTTATGTGAGGCCTGGGAAAGGGTTTCGATTTTCTGTTTTATGTCATCCACGTCACTGGATTCTTTGGCCTGTTTCAAGGCTGCCACAGCAGACTCAATGGAAGTTTTGGTTTCTGCGTCCACTTTGTCGCCGTGTTCTTTAAGGGTCTTTTCGGTCTGGTCCACCAAAGCTTCAGCCTGGTTTCTTGTATCCACAAGTTCCCGTCTTTTTTTGTCCTCTCCCGCGTGCATTTCCGCATCTTTGACCATTTTTTCAATTTCATCTTCTGAAAGTCCGGAAGCTGCTGTAATGCGTATGGATTGTTCCTTGTTGGTTGCCTTGTCTTTGGCAGATACCTGGACAATGCCGTTGGCATCAATGTCAAAGGAGACTTCAATCTGGGGAACGCCCCGGGGTGCCGGCGGGATATCAGCCAGTTCAAACTGGCCAAGGGTCTTGTTGTCGGCTGCCATTTCCCTTTCTCCTTGGAGCACATGAATGGAAACCGCCGGCTGGTTATCTGCAGCAGTGGAGAATACCTGGCTTTTTTTGGTGGGAATGGTGGTGTTTTTTTCAATAAGTTTGGTCATGACACCGCCCAGGGTTTCAATACCCAGAGAAAGCGGGGTTACATCCAGCAGCAGTACATCATGCACATCCCCCTGGAGCACACCGGCCTGGACAGCCGCACCCATGGCAACCACTTCATCCGGATTTACTCCTTTGTGGGGTTTTTTGCCGAATATTTTTTCCACCCGCTGCTGCACGGCCGGCATGCGGGTCATGCCACCCACCAGAACAACTTCGTCCACAGTACCGGAGCCCACACCTGCTTCTTTCAATGCCACCTTGCAGGGACCTTCCAGATTGTCCAGAAGATCAGCCACCAGAGATTCCAGTTTTGCCCGGGACAATTTGACATCCAGGTGTTTGGGGCCGGAGGCATCTGCCGTGATAAAAGGCAGGTTGATGCTGGTTTCTGTGGCACTGGACAATTCCATTTTTGCTTTTTCCGCTGCTTCCTTGAGACGCTGGAGTGCCATTTTGTCTGAACGCACATCAATGCCCTGGTCTTTTTTGAATTCATTGGCAATATAGTCGATGATTCGCAGGTCAAAGTCTTCTCCACCCAGGTGGGTATCTCCTGATGTGGATTTTACTTCAAAAACACCGTCTCCAATCTCAAGGATGGACACATCAAAGGTACCGCCCCCCAGGTCGAAGACTGCTATTTTTTCTTCTCCTTTTTTATCCAGGCCATAGGCCAGAGATGCGGCAGTAGGTTCGTTGATGATCCGTTTGACTTCGAGTCCGGCAATTTTTCCGGCATCTTTTGTGGCCTGCCTCTGGCTGTCATTAAAATAGGCAGGTACAGTAATAACAGCTTCTTTGACCTCTTCGCCCAGGTATTCTTCAGCTGTTTTTTTGATATTGCCCAGGATGAACGAAGAAATTTCAGCAGGGCTGTATTGTTTTCCTCTCAAATTGATGCGTGTATCCCCGTTGGATGCCGCTTCAATCTTATAAGGAAGATTGGGGATGTCGCTCTGCACTTCTTTTGAGTCGAATTTTCTGCCGATGAGGCGCTTTACACCGAATACCGTGTTTTCCGGATTGGTAATGGCCTGACGTTTGGCAGTCTGGCCCACAATTCGCTCACCGCCTTCTGTAATGGCAACAATGGACGGGGTGGTTCGGCCGCCTTCGGCATTGGTAATGATTTTTGCTTCTCCACCAGCTTCCATGATTGCAACACAGGAGTTGGTTGTTCCTAGATCTATTCCAATAATTTTACCCATAACATTTCCTCCAAGATATCTTTATGTTTCTTTTGGTTCGTGAGTATCATTTTCCGTTCGTTTTGAAACAACAACCATGGCGGGTCTGATCAGCCTGTCATTGAGTACGTAGCCGGTCTGCAGCACGTTGGTTACTGTATTTACAGGCACTTCGTCTGTTTCCTTCTGGGTGACTGCCTGGTGAAAATTTGGATCGAACACCTGGTTTTCCGCTTCCACCGGCGTAACGTTAAATGCCTGGAAAATTTTCAAAATTTCCTTGTGGGTCAGTTTTACCCCTTCCAGCAGCGTATCAAGGTCCTTGTTACTTTCTGCAGATGAAATAGCCCTTTCAAGATTATCCACAACCGGCAGAAATTGTTTGAAAACAGTTTCAGTGGCAAATTTTTTAAATTCGTCTATCTCCCGCTGTTTTCTCTTCCTGTAGTTGTCAAATTCCGCCGAAAGCCTCACAAACCGATCCTTTTCATTGGCAAGCTGTTCTTCCAATGCGGGAATATCGCCTTTTCCGGTATTGGCATTTGCTTTGCCATCGTATTTTATGTCTGCTGAGTTTGGATCTTTATTGGCAGAATCCGGCTGCTTTTGATTTTTGTCTTTGTTCTTTTCTTTAAGTACCAAATTTATTCTCCTGGACCAAAATTTCCTTGCTTATAAACGGCAAATGGTATTATTTTCAATAATTATGGCTGAAAAATAAGTCTGTTTAAAAACATGTCAAGAAATAAAATAAGGAGTGGTTGAAAGAAAAAGAACCGGCCGGCAGAAGGATTTATGAGAAATTGCATGATCGGGATCGATCCTTGACACAGAAGAGATCACTTATCGCTGCTTCCTTCCGGACCTGACGAGTTTCATGGCCTTCTGTTACAAGGCGACCGATCAGAATCGCCCACTATCCAGCCTGCCGGCCGGAATCAATATATACAGGCTCTGTGATTTTTTTTCAAGTCTATTGTGAAAATCTGTGATCCTGAACAAACTGAACCGAATTTAATGTTTGAGTTTTATATGGTTTTGCGATAGTATAAAAATTCTGAGAAACAGGACAAAATACTGAGATAACATTATAATATATGCACAGCTGTTTATCAATTGAGGGTAGTTTTTTTGGATAATTCAGGAGATACAAGAAGATGAATGAAATAGTGAACAAAGCGGATCAGACAATTATCACGCCTGGTATGGACATTGTCGCGTCCACGGCCGAAACTTTCAAATCGCAGATATTGTCCGCCATTGATTCATCCCAAAATGAAGTGGTAATTGACCTGATCGGCGTTGAAATGGTCGATTCTGTCGGCATCGGTGTCATCATTGCCGCCCACAACACATTGAGCCAGGCCGGCCGGAAACTACAGGTGGTCAATGTCACCCAGGACATATACAACCTGTTTACGACCATGCGCCTCAACAGGCGCTTCACTGTGAAACCAGCAGGTTAGGTCAGAAGGTAGAAAGGATGATACCGGCCAAAGCATTAGCCTCGTGGATCGGATGTGTGGTCTTGATTTTTTTTCTTGCTGCCTGTGAGGAAAAAAAAGATCCATATTCCGGGTTTTCAAATCTGGTAGCTGAGCGGCAGGAACACAGGGAGGCTTTATCCAAAAAAAGAGAACAAGAAAAAAACCAAATCCCGGAATCCAAAAATCCCAAAAGCGTGAAAATTGATGGCACCACACCTATGCTATATGAAAAAAAAATTGAAATAATTGATTCTGTCTCAGGCAAACCCCTTGCAAATGGAATTGCATATCTTACCAAAGACGGCAACATCACAAGGATTAAAATTTTAAAAGAATAAGTCCCCACTTGGTTGCGGCAACAAATTTTTATAAAATTAAAAGGGTAATTTTCTCCGGTTTGAACCGGATGGAAGATCTGAAAAATCGGTTTGTTTTTCTGCTTGTTTCTTTGCCGGGGATGCAGCCTGTCCAAGAGCATCGGAAGCTGATTTTTCCGGTGCTGCTGATACAGGGCCCTGGGTTTCATCAACCCCGGTGGGGGGTTTTTCCATAATCCCCAGCCTGGTTTCATATTCTTTTATTCTCAGATTGGCATTGTATAATTTTGTAACAGATTCTTCCTGGATTCTTTCAAGCTGCTGGATGGTTTTCCGATATGCCTTGATGCGTTTGCTGTATCCGTCTACAAGCCTGCGAATACGCAATTTCATTTTTTTTTCAACGGATTTGGTCAGAGCGTGGGCCATGAAAATATTTAAAAGCTCAGCGATCAAGGCGACGATTGTAGCATATATTAATCCATCTACCTGTAAATAGTAGATGATGATGATGACGAGCATCGCAGTGAAAAATACCATGGCGGTCTCAGTGCTGTCCGGGATATAAACCATTAAAGGGTGTGCACAAACAAATTATCTGGTCGGGGCGGAGAGATTCGAACTCCCGACATCCTGCTCCCAAAGCAGGCGCGCTACCAGGCTGCGCTACGCCCCGAATAATTTGACATAACCAAATTAAATACCATTAAAGGTATTGCAATGCAAGATATTTTTTCAGGCCCTGGATACCTGCCATAAAGCCGCCATGCCTTGCCCGAAGATGAAAACTGTTTTGGCAATCTTCGGGCAAATATCGTGTTCTTTGGGCAATTTTCTTGACACCGGTAAGGATAAGCGTTATTTTGGTTAACTTTGTTGAATGATTTTGTGTAATATAATCTGGTATATATATGGCATACCGCGCCCATTTGCACAAATTGTTTGGAAATGGTTCACTAATAATGGTTCATTAATAAATGGAATTTAACAGGACAAAAACATGCAGGTAAAAATTGAAGACAAGAGCAGTGTGAAAAAAGTACTCACTTTTGAGATCCCCAAAGCAAAAGTTGTAAAGGAACTTGACAAGGCTTACAATGAATTGAAAAAAAAAGCAGACATTAAAGGATTCAGAAAGGGCAAGATTCCCAGAAAAGTCCTTGAAAACCGTTTCTCCAAAGATGTCCATGCCGATGTCGCACCCCGCCTGATCCAGGATTCCTTTATTGAAGCCATCCAGGAACATGACCTGAACATTGTGGGCGGTCCCCAGATGGATCCTCCGGATCTGGTGCCGGATGCTGCATATGTGTTTGACATTACCGTAGAAGTAAAGCCTGAGCTTGAAGATATTGATTTTAAGGGGATTGCCCTTGAAAAAAATTTATATGCGGTTTCTGATGCCGAGATTGACGGCCAGATGAAAATGATCCAGAAAACCATGGCAAAAAAACACCCGGTTGAAGAAAAACGAGCGGTTAAAGAAAATGATTTTGTCTTGATCGATTATCATGGTTTTTTGAACAATGAGCCCTTTGAACACACCCCTGCAATTGAAAATTTTCTATACGGCATCGGTAAGGATACACTGCCCAAAGAGTTTTCCGAAAAATTGATCGGAAGTGTGCCGGTGCAGGATCTTGAGGTGGAAGTGGTTTATCCTGAAGATCATCCCGATGAAAATCTCAAGGGGAAAACCATTTTGTACAAGGTCACCCTCAAAGAAATACAAGAAGAAATTTTGCCGGAGATTAACGATGATCTGGTAAAGGGCCTTGGCAAATTTGAATCCCTGCAGGAAGTAAAGGATTCCATCCGGGAGAACCTTGACAAAGGATATCAGCAGCGCATAAAACATGAACTCAGTGAACAGATATTCCAGCACCTGCTGGAAAAATATGTATTTGATGTGCCTGAAGCAATGATCGAAGGAGAGCTTAACGGTATTGTCAGTGAGGCAGAACAGGCCTATGCCGCCAATAACACCAGCCTGGAACAAGAAGGTCTCAGCCGGGATATGCTTTTTTCCCAGTATCGGGATGTGGCCGAAAAACAGGCCAGACGGCATCTGATCCTGGACAAAATCATTACCCAGGAAAAACTGGATCTTACGGATGAGGAACTGGATGCCAGCCTGGAGGAAATGGCTGCAGGCATGAATGCCACGGTGGATGTTATTAAAAACTTTTTCAAAACAGATCCCAAACAACTGGAATATTACAAACACTCCCGGCTTGAAAAAAAAGCGGTTGATCTTATAGTTGAAAACAGCACCATAACAGAAAAAACACCGGAACCCCATGAGGAGAATGATGAAATGGCAGCTGCTGAAACACCGTCTGCAGACGACCAGCCGGTATCAGAAAAAACCGGAGAATAATCATTTTACCGAATCTGGCAGGATGATAAATGCAATACAAAGATAATAGATAATAAATGTATGATAAACAAGGAGTTATATTGTGCCCCTAGTGCCAATGGTTGTTGAACAGACCAATAGAGGAGAGCGTGCCTATGACATTTTTTCGCGTCTGTTAAAAGACCGGATAATATTTCTGGGCTCTGCCATTGATAGTGAAATTGCCAATCTCATTGTGGCCCAGTTGCTTTTTCTGGAATCAGAAGACCCTGAAAAAGATATCAGTTTTTATATTAATTCTCCGGGCGGGGTTGTGACAGCCGGGCTGGCGGTGTATGATACCATGCAGTATATAAAGCCGGATGTGGCAACTGTGTGTATCGGCCAGGCCGCAAGCATGGGCGCCCTTCTTCTGGCAGCCGGTGCTGAGAAAAAACGGTTTGCACTGCCCAATGCCAGAATTATGATCCACCAGCCTCTGGGCGGTGCCCAGGGCCAGGCAGCAGATATTAAAATCCAGGCCACTGAAATCCTGAGGATAAAAGATACCTTGAATGAGATACTGGCCGCCCATACCGGGCAGAAAATTGATAAAATTGCCAAGGACACGGATAGAGATTTTTTCATGTCCGGCAAGGAGGCAAAGACCTACGGCATTGTAGACCGGGTAGTTGCCGATAGAAGCCAATTGGAAGCAGACGTCTAAGCCCAGCTTCAAAGGAGTCCAAAAGACATGGCCAAAAAAGATGATACCAATGACCAGTTTTTCTGTTCTTTTTGCGGAAAAAACCAGAAAGAGGTCCAGAAACTGATTGCAGGTCCCAGTGTTTATATTTGCAATGAATGCATCAAACTCTGTGGTGAAATAATTGAGGACGAAGAAAAAGAAAAAGCAGTTGAATCTGAAGGGGCCAGGGAGTTTCTTGTACCCAGACAGATCAAGGACCTGCTGGATGCCTATGTGATTGAGCAGGATGCAGCAAAAAAAGTGCTTTCCGTTGCAGTGTATAACCATTATAAGCGGCTCACATCCCGCATGGAAAAACGCTCTGACGATGTGGAAATCCAGAAAAGCAATATTTTGATCATCGGTCCCACCGGGTGCGGTAAAACCCTGCTTGCCCAGACCCTTGCCAGGTTTCTGGATGTGCCTTTCGCCATTGCCGATGCCACTGCCCTGACCGAGGCCGGGTATGTGGGAGAGGATGTGGAAAATATTGTATTGTCTCTGGTTCAGAATGCTGACTATGATATTGAGCGGGCACAGAAAGGGATTATCTACATTGATGAGATTGATAAAATATCCCAGCGGGGCGACAATCCGTCCATTACCAGAGATGTATCCGGAGAAGGGGTCCAGCAGGCCCTGTTGAAAATCATTGAAGGCACCGTTGCCAGTGTACCGCCCAAAGGGGGCAGAAAACATCCCCAGCAGGACTACGTTAAGGTGGATACCTCCAACATACTTTTTATCTGTGGCGGAACCTTTACCGGATTGGAAAAGATAATAGAGCGGCGCATCACCCAGAAAACCATGGGTTTCGGAGCTAATATATCTGATAGAAAAAAAGTGAATATCGGAACCCTGCTGGAACAGCTCAAGCCGGAGGATCTGATAAAATTCGGACTGATTCCGGAATTTTTAGGCAGGCTGCCCATTACCACCTCCATTGGTGAACTCACTGAAGCCTCGCTGGTTAAAATTTTGACAGAACCCAAAAATGCATTGGTCAAGCAGTACCAGGAGCTGTTCAAAATTGAAGGGGTGGACCTTCAGTTTACAGATGAGGCACTGGAAGCCATGGCCAGAGAAGCTGTGGCCAGAAAATCTGGTGCCAGGGGTTTGCGGGCCATCATGGAAGAAACCATGCTGGATATCATGTATGAGCTTCCTTCAAAAGAAGATGTCAGAGAATGTGTGGTGGGAGAAGAGGTTGTTTTGAAAAACGAGGCCCCCATTCTTTTGTATGAGCAACCCAAAAAACAGGCCTGACAAAAGAAGCTTGAGCAGATGATCAATATTTCCAGATTTTTCAACCAGGACGGTTCAGAAGGTATCAAAAAGACCCTGCCGCTTGTGCCGCTGCGGGATATGGTGCTTTTCCCCTTTGTAACAACTTCGGTTTTTGTGGGAAGGGAAAAATCCATCAAATCATTGTCAGAGGCCATGGCTGCAGACAAAAAAATATTTCTTACCACCCAGAAGGACCCTGAAATCCTTAAACCCACCATCCAGGATATTTTCCAGGTGGGAACCGAAGCAAAAATCACCCAGCTGCTGCGTCTGCCTGATGGTAGTGTCAAGGCCCTGGTGGAAGGGTGTCACCGGGGGAAAATTCTCAAGCTCAGTGATGAGAAAGGCTTTCTGACGGTAGATTATATACTGGCCCAAGAAACTCCCATGCCCGAAACAGTTGTAAAAGCAGCTTTGCGAACAGTTTCGGAGGCATTTGAGCATTACAGCACCATGTCCGGGGCAGTTTCCAAAAGTTTTTTTAAAAATCTGGAGGTTCTGGAAAAAGTTCCCTCGCGGTATGCCGATGCCATTGCTGCCCAACTGCCCTTCAAGGTGATGGATAAGCAAAAGCTTTTGGAATGCGATGATATCGAGGAGCGCTTCTTTCTGCTGCTCAAACTGATTGAGCAGGAAACAGAAGTGTTTACCATGTCCCAGAAGATCAAGGGCCGGGTAAAAGAGCAGATGGAAAAACTGCAGAAACGCCATTACCTTACCGAACAGATGCGGGCCATTAAAAAAGAGATGGGAGAAGATTCGGAATCCGGTGAGTTTGCCGATCTGGAAAAACGTATACGCAAAAAACGCATGCCCAAGGAAGCAGCCGGGGTGGCCCGCCGTGAACTGGACAAGCTCAAGATGATGGCCCCCATGTCCTCAGAAGCCACTGTGATCAGAAATTATATCGACTGGATTGTTTCCTTGCCCTGGTTTCGGAAAAACCGGGCAAAAAATGATTTGGAAAAAGCGGAAAATACCCTTGATCAGGACCATTACGGGTTAAAAAAACCCAAGGAAAGGATTTTGGAGTACCTGGCTGTACAGGTGCTGGTCAAAAAAATCAAAGGACCGATTCTCTGCCTGGTAGGTCCTCCCGGGGTAGGCAAGACCTCTTTGGCACGATCAGTGGCATCTGCAACAGGAAGATCCTTTGCAAGAATATCTCTTGGCGGGGTCAGAGATGAAGCTGAAATTCGGGGACATCGCCGTACCTATGTGGGGGCCATGCCTGGTAAAATAATTCAGACCCTCAAGAAGGTGGGATATAACAATCCGGTTTTCTGTCTGGACGAAATTGACAAAATGACTTCAGACTTTCGGGGAGATCCGTCATCCGCTCTGCTGGAGGCCCTGGATCCGGAACAGAACAAACACTTTAACGACCATTATCTGGAAGTGGATTATGATTTGTCGGAAATTTTATTCATCACCACGGCCAACACCCTTTTTGACATTCCAGCCCCGTTGCGGGACAGAATGGAAATCATTCAGATTCCCGGTTATACTGCCTATGAAAAAGAACAGATTGCCACAGGATTTTTGATTCCCAAGCAACTAAAGGAAAATGGTTTGAATGAATCAGATGTGACATTCTCCCAGAATGCTATCCAGACCATTATCCATCGCTATACGCGAGAAGCGGGGGTCCGGAATCTTGAGCGGGAAATTTCAGCTGTTTTAAGAAAAATCGCCACCCGCATAGTTCGAACCAAAGAACGTAAATGTCACCAGGTCAGCACCACCAGTGTCCAGAAATTTTTGGGCCAGGCCAGGTTTCGTAACAAACCCCTTGAGGTGGAAGATAAGCCTGGCATCGTTACCGGGCTTGCCTGGACCCAGGCAGGCGGGGAACTGTTGACTGTTGAGGCGGTCACCATGCCCGGAAAAGGACGTATCATGATAACAGGAAAACTCGGAGATGTCATGAAAGAATCCTCCCAGGCAGCAGTCAGTTATGTGAGATCCAGGAGCAGGGATCTGGGTATCAGAGATGATTTCTACAAGGATCAGGACATCCACATCCATGTGCCGGAAGGGGCCATTCCCAAAGACGGACCATCTGCCGGTATTGCCATGTGCGCAGCTGTGGTCTCCATTTTAACGGGCCGGCCGGTGAGCAGGAATGTTGCCATGACCGGAGAAATAACCCTCAGGGGAAGGGTTCTGCCAATTGGTGGGGTCAAGGAAAAATTATTGGCTGCCCATACAAACGGGATCAAAAAAGTGGTGATTTCATCTGAAAACAAAAAAGATATTCAGGAAATCCCCAAATCTATTCAAAAACAGCTGGAAATTGTTTTTGTGGATGATATGAACCAGGTCCTGGAGAATGCTTTGGCGCCACTGTAGCGACAGGGGCTAAAAATTTTCTTCCAGCAGGGAGATAAATTCCACCATGGCCGATATTTCGTCCTTTGCGGCGACTTTTCTGCGGATATCAACGATTTTGTTATAGGCTGCCTGGTCCATAAGCAGATCTTCTTTTCTGGTACCGCTCTGGTTGATATTGATGGCCGGCCAGATCCTTTGTTCGGCACACGGCTGGGATAAAAACAGGTCCATATTGCCGGTGCCTTTAAACTCCTGAAATATTACATCATCCATGCGGCTGCCTGTATTCACGAGAATGGTTGCGATAATGGTCAGGGAACCGCCGTTTTCAAGTTTGCGGGCCGCACCGAAAATTTTTCTGGGAAACTCCATGGCATTGGCACCCAGTCCCCCGGACAGGGTTTTGCCGAAGCTGTCTGTATCTGCATTGAAGGCCCGGGTCATGCGGGTGAGAGAATCAATGAACACCACGGCATCCTGGCCGATCTCTGCACAGCGGATGGCTGTATGCATGGCAAGCCGGGTCATCCTCATGTGCTGTCCGATCTGCTGATCGGCTGAAGAATACAGAACATGGGCATCCACCAGTCCCCGCTGAAAGTCGGTTACCTCTTCAGGACGCTCGTCCACCAGCAGGATAAACACAGTGGCATCCGGATGGTTGGTGACCACTGAGTTGGCCATATGGCGCAGAATAAATGTTTTTCCTGATTTGGGGGGGGCAATGATCAATCCCCGCTGTCCCATACCGATGGGAACAATAACATCCAGGGCCTTGCCAACGATATCTTCTTTGTTCTGGGTCATGATATAGCGTTCATAAGGATTAATGCTTACCTGGTCCTGGAGCATGGGAATTTTTGTAAATTCGTCATACGGCATGCCATTGATTTTTTCCACCCTGATCAGGGCCAGATTAAGATTTCTGGGGTCTTTTTTTTCTCCAAACCCTTCAATAAAACTGCCTTCCCTGAGATTTAATTTTCGGATAAGGCTGTTGGGTACATATGGATTTTCAGGACGGGGCTGGAAATTTTCTTCTATTTCCCGCAGAAATCCAAATCCTTTGTCCATAATTTCCAGGTATCCTGCCACAGGTTCCATAGTCACGAGGCTCCTTGATCATAACGTGTGTTGCTGATGATGAGAACGGGTAAGAAATTTTTCAATTTTCTTGTGACTGATCATCACAAACAAAAAGAAGAAAATGCCCGACATCACGTTTTATCGAATTAAAAGTATTCAAATAAATTGGTGCATACACTATTATATAGCATGTAAAAATTTGACTTGCAAGGCATTGGCACAATAATCCGTTGTCAAATTGTTATTATCCAAAAAAAAGAGGAATGTGTTAAAATATGCTTGACACCAATTTTTAATATTGCTATAAGTGCTCTGTTTTTCGGGCGATTAACTCAGTTGGGAGAGTGCAACCCTTACAAGGTTGAAGTCGCAGGTTCAAGCCCTGCATCGCCCACCAGAATGCTGCAGAAAACGGGGGTGTAGTTCAGTTGGTTAGAACGCTTGCCTGTCACGCAAGAGGCCGCGAGTTCGAGTCTCGTCACTCCCGCCACCATAAAAAAAACAGGGGATTCAGTTGACAATTGAATCCCCTGTTTTTTTTATGCAAAAATGTAAAAATCAGGCAGCAGCTGTCAGGGCCTGCAAAACAGCATCTCCCATACCCGCAGTGTTCACCGGGGTCACATTTTTCCCCGCCAGATCAGCTGTCAATATCTGCTGTTCCAGTACCCGGGCAATGGCCCTTTCAATGGCATCGGCCGGGGCAGTAAGGCCAAAGGTGTATTTGAGCATCATGGCACCGGACAGAATCTGGGCAATGGGGTTGGCAATGCCTTTGCCTGCAATGTCAGGCGCAGAACCGCCTGCCGGCTCATACAAACCGAATTTTTTTTCATTCAGGCTGGCAGAAGCCAGCAGTCCCATGGATCCGGTGAGCATGGCGCATTCATCGGAAATGATATCCCCGAACATGTTGCCGCACAAAAGCACATCAAACTGCCCGGGGGCTTTGACCAGCTGCATGGCAGCATTGTCCACATACATGTGGTGCAACGCAACATCTGGAAAATTTTTGGCAATCCTGGTCACGGTTTCCCGCCACAATACCATGGAAAACAAAACATTGGCCTTGTCAATGGAAGTCACTTTCCCGGACCGCAGTCTGGCCGCTTCAAAGGCCATTTTGGCGATACGCTCTATTTCATATCTGGCATATACCATGGTATCAAAGGCGTATTCATCTTTTCCGCTTCCCTTTCTGCCCTTGGGCTCACCAAAATAGATCCCGCCTGTCAGTTCCCTGACACAGAGGATGTCGAAACCATCCTGCACAATGTCAGGGCGCAAAGGGGATGCATGGGCAAGGGTTGCAAAGACCTTGGCCGGCCGCAAATTGCAGTAAAGACCAAAATGTTTGCGCAGCGGCAGCAACGCCCCACGTTCCGGCTGCTGTTCAGGAGGGAGATTTTCCCATTTGGGACCGCCCACAGATCCAAATAATACAGCATCACTGTTTTTGCACAGTGCCAGGGTTGCATCGGGCAGGGCCTGACCGTGGCTGTCAATGGCCGCCCCTCCCACAGGGGCATATTCGTATTCAAGGTCAAACCCATAGATCTGGCCGGCACGGGCAAGAATCCTGACAGCCTGTTCCATGATTTCCGGGCCGATACCATCTCCCGGTAAT
>JAABSS010000012.1 GCA_011390235.1 Desulfotignum sp. | reverse complement strand
CGGGATGAACTGAAAAACTACTATTCGGTGATCAAGGACAGCGACCTCTATATTGAATTCGTCCTCATCACCGGGGTTTCCAAATTCAGCAAAGTCTCCTTGTTCAGCGGCTTGAACAACCTGGAAGACATCACCCTGAACAATGAATATTCAGCCATATGCGGATATACCCAGGCGGAGCTGGAAATGGTGTTTGCGGACCGTCTTGCCGGCATGGATATGCCGCAGATCCAACAATGGTACAACGGTTACAACTGGCTGGGCGAAAAAGTGTACAATCCCTTTGACATCCTGCTCTATCTCAAAAGCGGCGAGTTTTCCAGCTACTGGTTCGAAACCGGCACTCCGAGCTTTCTGATCAAGCTGCTGCAGCAGGGGAAATACCAGATAGCGGATATGGAAGACCTGACGGCCGGAGAGGAGATCGTGGGCAGCTTTGATGTGGAAAACATCGCTGTGGAAACCCTCCTGTTCCAGACCGGGTACCTGACCCTGACCCGGTTTGAGCAGATCGGCAGTTTCAGGCGCTACGGGCTTTCCTATCCCAACCTGGAAGTGAAGTCCAGCCTGTGCAACGCGATTCTCAATCAGCTGGGCCGGGACAGACTGGCCAAAACCCGCAACCAGTCCGCTGTGCTGGACGCACTGACTGCCAATGACCTGGACAGTCTGAAAGATATCTTTCACCGGTTTTTCGCGTCCATACCCCACGACTGGTACCGGAAAAACCAGCTGGCCGGATACGAAGGCTATTACGCCTCCATTGTTTACTGTTACTTCGCCTCCCTGGGCCTGGATGTCACGCCCGAGGTTTCCACCAACAAGGGACGGATCGACCTTGTGCTGCGCTTTGCCGGCCGGATTTACCTCATTGAGTTCAAGGTGGTGGAACTGACCGGTTCCGGCAACGCCCTGGAGCAGATCCTGAAAAAAGGATATGCCGACCAGTTTGCATCCCGTGCCCCGGACGGTACTGACTGTCCCGTCTATCTGATCGGCGTGGCGTTCTCCAGTGAAGAAAAGAACATTGCCGCCTTTGAATGGCGGAAACTGGACGCCGCATAAAACCGGATAATGGATTGCCCCCACCCTGTTTTTTTAAAGGTTGACTAAAATCCCTCAAATATCGTATTATTTCTCGATATTTTAACCCCCTAACCTAAAAAAAGGAGTGAGTCGGAATGAAAAAATGGACCCTGTTACTGCTGATCTTTTCCCTTGTTTTACTGGGATTTTCAGCGGGTGCCTTTGGCGCGGAAGACAAGAAAATCAAGGCCGGATTTATTTATGTGGGCCCTGTGGGAGATTACGGCTTTTCACATGCCCATGACCTGGGCAGAAAACAGGCAGAAGAAACATTTGACTGGCTGGAGACCGTGTATGTGGAATCGGTGGCGGAATCCGACAGTGACCGGATCATCGACCGTTTGATCCAGCAGCAGAAATGTGATGTGGTGTTTACCACCAGCTTCGGATTTATGGACCCTACCATCAAGGCCGGCAAACGTTATCCAGACAAGCTGTTCATGCACTGTTCCGGGTTCAAGCGCTCGGATAATGTGGGCACCTATTTTGGTGACCTGTACCAGATGTACTACCTGAACGGCCTCATGGCAGGCGCTCTGACCAAAACCAACAAGATCGGCTATGTGGCAGCCTTTCCCATCCCTGAGCTGATCCGTCACATCGACGCTTATGCCCTGGGCATCAAGGCGGCCAATCCCGAGGCAAAGGTCCATGTCAAATGGATCTATGCCTGGTACGGGCCGGACAAGGCCAGAGAAGCGGCCGAGTCCCTGATTGCCGAAGGCTGTGATACCCTGGCCTTTACCGAGGATACCCCGGCGGTCATCGAGGTGGGGCAGTCCCACACAGAAAAAGGCAAACAGATCTATACCTTCAGCCATTATTCCGCCATGCAGCCCTATGGAGAAGATTCCGTTGTTTCCGGCCAGCTCATGGACTGGGGCGGGATGTATGTAAAAATTCTGGACGACATTCATACCGGCAACTGGAACAATCAGGATGTATGGTGGCTGGCCAAAGAAGGTGCCGCCATCCTGGGGGGCAATGAAACCGATCCCGTCAACCCCAAATTTGTGGATGACCTGAAACAGGCCATGATCCAGACCGAAGCTTTCGGGAAAATATCCGCCTATGACCTGGTCATGAAACGCTATGACCAGATGAAACAGGGAGTGGATGTGTTTGATCCCTTTACCGGACCTATTTACGACAGCAAAGGCACCCTGCAGATCAAGGCTGGTGAACGGGCTTCCAAAGACGATCTGTTAAGCATCATGTACTATGTGGATAACGTGGAAGGCACCATCCCCCAATAATCCCAATCATGCGGCGGTCCGGAAATCTTTTTTCCGGACCGCACCGTTACATCCCTTATGAAAAAAATACACCGCCTTGAAATGGAAGGCATCAGCAAATCCTTTCACGGCATCCATGCCAACAAAGAGATCAATCTGTCTGTGGAATCCGGTGAAATCCTGGGACTTCTCGGAGAAAACGGTGCCGGCAAAACCACCTTGATGAATATTCTCTACGGACTGTATCAGCCGGATGCAGGGCAGATCAAAATCAACGGCCAGCCCATCCGGATTACCAATCCCATGGAATCCATTCTTCACGGCATCGGCATGGTGCACCAGCACTTCATGCTGATCCAGAACCACTCGGTCATTGAAAACATCGCTTTGGGATACAAGGATACCCCGTTTTTTTTTCCGAAAATCAAAATCCGGGAAAAAGTGGCATCCTTTTCCCGGCAGTTCAATTTCACCATTGATCTGAACAAAAAAATCTGGCAGCTGTCCGCCGGAGAACAGCAGCGGGTGGAAATCATAAAAGCCCTGCTGAACGGTGCTGACCTGCTTATTCTTGATGAGCCCACATCAGTGCTCACCCCCAGGGAAATAGAAGAGCTCATCCATATTTTGCGGCAGATGAAAGCGGACGGCCACTGCGTGATCTTCATCTCCCACAAACTCGATGAAATCATGAACATCTGCGACCGGGTGGTGGTGCTCCAGAAGGGCAGTATTGTGGGCAGTGCCGATACAAACCAAACAGATAAAAAAACCCTGGCCCGGATGATGGTCGGCCGGGATGTGGTTTTTAACATCAGCAGGGAAAAAATTGACAGGGGACCCAAGATCCTGAGCGCAGAACAGGTTCATGTGGCAGGGGACATGGGGCTGCCTGCGGTAAAAGGGGTCAGTTTTGATTTGTATGAAAATGAAATTTTCGGTATTGCCGGGGTGGCGGGCAACGGCCAGCGGGAGCTGGCAGAAGCCGTTACAGGGATCCGCAAGATTGACAGCGGCAAAATAACCATCAACGGCAAAGATATCACCAACCTGTCCCCCAGACATATTTACGACCACGGGGTCTCCCATGTCCCTGAAGAGCGCATCCGGTTCGGTATTGCACCGGGACTGTTTCTCTATGACAATGCCATTTTAAAGCAGCACCACCTGAAAAAATTTTCCCGGCGGTATTTTCTCAAATACGACCAGGTAAAACATCACACCCGGGGTATTGTAGATGATTTCAAAGTACATACCCATTCCATCGACAACCAGATCAGAAACCTTTCCGGCGGCAACATCCAGAAACTGATACTGGGCAGAGAAATCAGCGAACAGCCACAGCTTTTAGTAGCTTCCCACCCCACCTACGGGCTGGACGTGGGAGCCACTGAATTTTTGCGTCACCACCTGCTCAATCTCCGCAAACAGGGCAGTACCGTGCTGCTTTTCTCTGAAGACCTGGAAGAAATTTTTGAACTCTGCGACCGGATCGCCATCATTTTTGCCGGTGAATTCATGGGAATTTTTGATTCCGATGATGAGCGCCTGTGTGAGATCGGCCTGATGATGGCCGGATCCAACCGCATGTAATTATTAACACAAAGACATTACCCATGATACGCCTTTCCTTCACCGACCGATACAAGATCACCCGGCTGCGCGCTTTGATGACCAATATCTTTTCTCTGGCAGCCGGCCTTGTGGTCATCAGCATCATATTTCTCATTGCCGGGGTCAACCCGTTATTTGCCATTGCTGAAATATTCCAGGGATCATTCGGTTCCATGTACGGATTCAAGGAAACCATCACCAAAGCCATCCCTTTGATTCTCATCGGTGCCGGCCTGACCCTGGCATTCCGGGCAAAGTTCTGGAACATCGGGGCAGAGGGGCAGATGCTCATGGGCGCTATTTTCTCCACCTGGACCGGCCTGGCCTTCGGCAATGCCCTGCCCGCTTTTGTCATCATACCGTTAATGTTTGCCGCAGGTTTTTTAGGGGGTGCCCTGTGGGGTATTATTCCGGCCATACTGAAAATCAGATATGCCATCAACGAAGTGATTTCCACCCTGATGCTCAACTATATCTGTGCCCACATCCTGACCATGCTCATTGTGGGCCCCTGGAGAGGGGCAACCCGGTTCGGGTTTCCGGGCACCGACAACCTGCCGGATGCCGCCATCCTCAGCGTGATTCCCGGATCCCGCATCCATTATGTCACCCTGCTTCTGGCCATTGCCTGCGCCGCCATCCTGACCATTGTCATTTACCGGACCCGGTTCGGTTATGAAGCACGGGTGGTAGGAGAAAACCCGGATGCCGGCAAATACGCAGGCATCAATTTTTTTAAAACCACCCTCATCCTCATGGCGGTTTCCGGTGGTCTGGCCGGCCTGGCTGGGGTGGGGGAAGTGGCAGGCATTCACCACTACCTGGGATATCCGGCATCGGTTTCCTCAGGATACGGGTTCACCGCCATCATCGTGGCATGGCTGGCCAAACTCAATCCCCTGTATACGGTCATATCCGGCATATTTTTTGCCGGCATCCTGGTGGGCGGGGATGCCATCCAGATTTCCCTCGGCCTGCCTGCGGCAACCGTGGAGATCGTCAACGGCACACTGCTGATCTTCCTCATCATGGGGGATTATTTTTTACACAACAAAATAAGCGTCACCTTTTCACGCGCATAGGAAACCCATCCATGGAAGAAATCATTATCTCAACACTCCAGCGCACCATGGTGGCCGGCACCCCTTTGCTGCTGGCCACCACAGGAGAAATCATCTGTGAAAGAAGCGGCATCCTCAATTTAGGGGTGGAAGGGGTCATGGCCCTGGGAGCGGTCACCGCATTCATCGTCACCATGACCACGGGATCTCCCTGGCTGGGGGTTCTGGCCGCCCTGGCCGCCGGCATGGTGATCTCCGTTATCCATGCCTTTACATCCGTAACCCTCCAGGCCAACCAGGTTGTATCAGGTCTGGCGCTCACCATGCTGGGTCTGGGCCTGGCCGGTATGGTGGGAAAGCCCTATGTGGGAAAGCCTTTGACCATAAAAATGGAGGATATCACCATTCCGGTATTGTCGGATATTCCCTATATCGGCAAGGCATTGTTCAGCCAGAGCCCGTTTTTCTTTATGGCCATAGGCCTGGCACTGGTATCCTGGTTTTTTCTCCAGAGAACCCGGCTGGGCATCCAGATCCGGTCCACCGGGGAAAACCCGAAAGCCACGGAAACCCAGGGGGTGAATGTGTTTTTGATCCGGTATATGTCGGTGATCATCGGCGGCGGGTTTTCCGCCCTGGCAGGGGCCCATCTGTCCATCTCCTATTCCAAGTCCTGGATCGAAGGCATGACCGCTGGCAGGGGCTGGATTGCCATTGCTTTGACCATTTTTGCCCTGTGGAATCCGGGCCGGGCCATCTGGGCCGCTTTTTTGTTCGGCGGTATTTTTGTGGCCCAGTACCTGATGCAGCCTATAGGCATCTCTCCCAATTTTCTGGCCATGCTGCCCTATATTGCCACCCTGCTCATCCTTGTGCTCATCAGTTTAAAAGATCCCAGAAAACTCAATGCCCCGGCCATGCTGGCAGCCCCGTATAAAAGAGGGGAGCGCTGATTATTTCTTTGACTTTTTCCTGTTTTTTCCTGAAAATAGGCTTCAGAAACATTACAGACAAAAAGGAGTTTTCATGTCATCCCCCACCAATGCCATTGATGAAATTGCAAAGATATTTCTGACAACCACCCAGAAAACACTGGAAACCGGTACCGGGCAGGTTATCACCTTTTCTTCCACCATCCAGGATATCCCGAGGGTTTCCATGAAACCGGATGTGACCTCCTTTGTCCAGTTTGACGGAGATTACACCGGCCTGGTTATTCTGAATTTTTCTGCTGATGCTGCCTTTGAAATCTACAAAAAATACATGCTGGCCATGGGCATGCCGGAAAACGAACTGGCGACCACTGTCCGGGATTCGGAAGTCACCGATACCATCGGTGAAATCACCAACCAGCTCATGGGCCAGCTCATCAAGGAGGTGGAAGAAAAATTCACCCTGAATGCCGAATTCGGCCAGCCCAAGGCCCTGACCCTCAATGCGGCCATCACCCTTCTGATCGATGCCCATTTTGCGGAAAACCGGCGGTTGTCCTTTAAAATCAACAACTACAGCTTCCGCATTGAAATTGCAATGGAACATACCCAGTTCATCACCGTGCAATCCATGCAGCCGCTGACACCCCCGGCCGGCAATACCGTGTCATGAAACCTGTAAAGCGCTTCATTGCAACCCTGATAACCTTTTTTCTGATTATCACAGGGTATCCGGCCGTTTGTTTTGCCATTTCCATACCGGATGAAAAGAAATTGTCCGACAAGTTCATGAAAATGATCCGTGAAAAAAATGTGATCCTCAATGATCCCGTGGCCAGTCACCTGATCAATACCGTGGCCCGGCATATCCTTTCTCATCTGCCGCCCCAGCCTTTTAACTACAGCTTTTATCTCATCGATGATGATACCTTTAATGCCTTTGCCAGCCCGGGATCCAATATTTTCATTCACAGGGGGCTTATTACGGCCCTTTCCAGCGCAGATGAACTGGCCGGCATCCTGGGCCACGAAATCGCCCATGCCGCCAGCCGGCATGTGTCCCAGTCCATAGACCGGTCCAAACTGGTCTCCATCGGCAGCATGGCAGGCGTACTGGCCGGGGTACTCATCGGATCAGCCGGAGGCGGAGACGCCAGCCAGGCTGTGACCGTGGGATCCATGGCAGCCGGGCAATCCGCCATGCTGGCCTATACCCGGGAAAATGAAACCGAAGCAGACCAGAAGGCATTTTTGCTGTTGAAACAGACCTGTTATTCTCCGGCAGGACTGCTGGAAGGTCTCAACAAATTGCGGGCCGCAGATTTCAGGGGTATTGAAGGCATTCCGGATTATTTTAAAACCCATCCCGGAACAGGCAGCCGGATTGCCCACCTGGCCGGCCTGCTGGCCGACTATGCCCCGCCAAAAAAACCTGCTGCCTGCCCTGAAACCTATGATTATGACATGGTAAAATACCGCATGATGGGGTTGTATGAAGATACCGGCAAAAGCATCCGAAAAATTGAAACACAACTGACTGCGGATGCATCCGCATCTGAACTGCAGGCACGCCATTATGGTCTGGGACTTTTGTATGCAAGGGAAAACCGGCGGGACAAGGCCATTTTCCATCTGCAAAAAGCCCTTTCCTTTGATCTGCTGGACCCGCTGGTACTCCTGGAACTGGGACGGATTTATACCATTGACGGCCAGTATGAAAAAGCACTGAACGTGCTGTCCGGTATCCAATCGGATCCGGTACTGGGTACTGCGGCAACATATCATCTGGCCGTGGCACAAATGGAATCAGGAGATCTGTCTTCTGCCAGACGAAACCTGGACCAGGTGATAACCACATCTTCTCACACATTTCCCAGGGCATATTTCCACCTGGCCAGTATCATGTCCAGGGAAAACAAAACCGCCCTGTCCCATTATTACCTGGGGGTGTACTATGATGTGATACAGGATGACAAAAATGCCGCACGCCACCTGGACAGGGCACTGGAGGAAGGACTGGAAGACCCGGATACCGAAAAATCGGCTAAAGACCGGCTAAAAGGGATATCCGACACCTGATCTGATGTAATGGTGCCTGGAGAAAAGCCTGCTGAAAAACCCTCACATCCGATCAAACCGGTCGAATTTCATGGTGAACGTGCCCCTGCCCTGGGTAGCGGAACGTAGGGCTGTGGAGTAACCGAACATTTTGGCCAGGGGTACCACCGCATGGATGACCTGGATATTGGTTTTGGGGGTGATGGATTCCACCTTGCCGCCCCGGGAATTCAGATCGGCAATGGCATCTCCCATATAGGCATCCGGCACAAACACCTCCACCTGCATGATGGGCTCCAGAAGGGCCAGAGAGGCATTTTCCAGTGCATCCTTGCAGGCCATGGAAGCGCACACGGAAAATCCCAGCTCAGTGCTTTTGCCCTCTTCATATGCCCCGCCCTGCAAAACAATGCCCACATCCACCAGGGGATATCCCTTGAGATAGCCGCCTTCCAGACTTTCTCTGATACCCTGCTCAATGGCCGGCGCAAACTGGGCAGGTATCTGGTCTTCAGGGGCTTTGTTCACAAAGCTGACGCCCGCCCCTCTGTCCAGGGGCTGCAATTGGATCCGCACCCTGGCATAATGGGTTTTCCCGGAGATTTCCCGGTCAAAAACCGCTTCTCCCCTGGCAGGAGCGGTTACCACTTCTCTGTATACCACCTGGGGATTGCCCACATTGACCTGGGTATTGAATTCCTTTCGCATCCGGGAAATGATAATTTCCAGGTGGAGCTCTCCCATGCCGGACAGGATGGTCTGGCCGGTTTCTTCATCTTTGGACACCTTGAGGGTGGGGTCTTCAATGGTGAATTTTTCCAGGACGTTATCCAGCTTTTCCTGGTCTGCATGGGTTTTGGGCTCTATGGCGATGGAAATCACCGGGTCTTCATATTCCATTCTTTCAAGAAAAACCAAATGATCCTGCGAACAAAGGGTGTCCCCGGTCCCGGAGTCCTTGAGCCCCACAATCCCCACGATATCCCCTGCAGATGCCTCTTTGAGCCGCTCCCGCTTGTTGGCGTGCATGAGCAGAATCCGTGAAAGTTTTTCTTTTTTCTTCAAAACCGGATTGAACACCTCTGATCCAGCCTCAATCCTCCCCGAATAAATCCTGGCAAAGGAAAGTTTGCGGCCCTCGATCATGGAAACCTTGAAAATAAGGGCGGCCAATGGACCATTTTTTTCCGGGGGAAAGTCGATGGCATCACCGGTTTCCGGATCAACACCCCGCACCGGCGGCACATCCAGGGGGCTGGGAAGAAAGCTTTGAATGGCATTGAGCAGGGGCTGAATACCTTTGTTTTTCAAGGCACTGCCGCAAAGAACAGGTACCAGTTTGTGGCTGATGGCAGCGCTTCTTATGGCAGCTGTCAGGTCAGCTCTGGAGATCTCTTCTTCCCCCAGATATTTTTCCATGATATCATCATTCTGCTCAGATACGGCTTCCAGCAGTTTCTCTCTGTATTCCTGCGCAATATCTGCATATTCCGGTGCAATATCTTCTATGATAAATTTTGCCCCCAGGCTTTCATCGTCCCAGCGGATCTGCTGCATATCAATCAGATCAATGACACCGGCAAACTGGTCTTCCGCCCCCATGGGTACCTGGAGCATGACCGGATTGGCTGCCAGTTTTTCTTTGATGGATGCCACTGCTGCAAAAAAATCCGCGCCGGTGCGGTCCATCTTGTTAACAAAAGCCATCCTGGGAACCTTGTACCGGTCAGCCTGGCGCCACACTGTTTCAGACTGGGGCTCCACCCCGCCCACAGCACAGAACACACCGATGGCCCCGTCCAGAACCCGCAGTGCCCGTTCCACTTCAACCGTGAAATCCACATGGCCCGGGGTGTCGATAATCTGGATCATGGACTGATCCCACTGGCAGGTGGTAACAGCGGATGTGATGGTAATTCCCCGGTCCTGTTCATCCTGCATCCAGTCCATGACAGCTTCTCCGTCATGGACTTCGCCCAGTTTATGGGATTTTCCCGTATAATACAGAATCCGCTCGGTCACAGTGGTCTTGCCTGCATCAATATGGGCCATAATACCGATATTTCTGATCTTTGATATATTTTTTTTCTGGTTCATTTTTTTAAAATTTTATTTTGACACGCTTTGGTTTATGAAAAATATTTTTTTTAAACTTCATGAAATCATACCCGTAAATACTGTGATCTAAAATGGTATTTGATACAGTATTGTCTATGGCCTGTCAAGAAAATAGCTTGCAAAACCCGGCCTGGTTTAATAAAATTACAGGTCGTTATTCAAGATATTTTTTTACACAGCGCTGTATGCATCATGTTCAGGAGTAACAAGATCACATGATCCCCGGGTTTGAAAAAATTGTGGAAGAAAGAATCAAAAATGCCCGGAAAGAAGGGGCATTCGATAATTTGGCGGGCAGCGGTAAACCCCTTGTTTTTGAAGATGAGTGCCAGGTTCCGGATGACTGCCGGCTGGCGTATAAAATACTGAAGAATGCAGGGTTTCTGCCGCCGGAAGTTGAACTCAAAAAAAAAATATCCGAGGCGGAGCTGCTGCTTGAAGCCACGGATGCCTCGTCCGGTGAACATCTGGAAATCAAAAAAAAACTCAATTATCTTCTGACAAAGCTTGATACAGTCCGGGGGGGTATCTCTCCTTTGCTCACAGACAAATACAGGGAAAATATCATCAGAAAAATATCATGAAACTGAAAAAAACAGACAAAGAAGGATTGTTTAAAAATATATTTATCGGGTACTTCATCCTGCTGCTCCACGTGCTTTTGCTGGCAGGCATCGGCCTTTTTGTGGTATTCATGAAAGGGGTATTCACCTACCTGCCCTGGATCATGGGCGGTACTGCTGTTCTGGTACTTGTTATTGCCTGGCTTTTTTACCGGCGGATGCAAAAAAGTTCCTCCCAGCTAAGGGATATACTTTCCGATGCCCAGATGCAGGATCGGAACATTGAAGTCAGTCTGCTTGGCGGACTTGCAGCGTTCAAGATCAATGCAAAGGAAAATACCGGTCTGTTACCGGACAGCCCGGGTAACCAGAAAAACACCCGTCTCATTGAAACAGAGGCTGACAGAACGGAACGTAGAATGCATCAGCTGGATGACCTGTATGAAAAAGATCTGATCACAAAAGAAGAATTTGAAAAAGCAAGGCAAACCATTATCCAGGGATAAGGATTATACCATGAAAAAAATCAGACTCGCCCTTCTGGCAGGGGGGATATCCTCGGAAAGATCCGTTTCTTTGAACAGCGGCAATCAGGTATTTGACGCCCTTGACAAGGACAAATACGACATTTTGCGCTATGATCCCAAAACAGATCTGCCCGGACTGGTCATGGCTGCCCCCGAAATCGATGCAGCCCTGATCATCCTGCATGGCCCATTCGGAGAAGACGGCACGGTGCAGGGACTGCTGGACCTTCTGGATATTCCCTACCAGGGGGCCGGGGTTCTGGGATCGGCTGTGGCCATGAACAAACTGCTGGCCAAACGCCTGTATCAGGGAGCGGATATTCCCACCCCCAACTTTCGGTCCTTTGCACATAACGATACCATTGACACCCCGGAAGTGATCCGGGAACTGGGACTGCCTCTGGTGGTCAAACCGGTCTGTGCCGGCTCCAGCGTGGGCATGACCATCGTAAAAAAAGAACACGACCTGGATAAGGCCATTCAGGAAGCATTTGTCCATGATGACACCATCATCATCGAAGCATATATCAAAGGCGTTGAACTCACCTGCGGTGTGCTGGGAAACGACAATCTGGATGCTTTGCCCGTGATTGAAATCATCCCGGGCCAGGGCCATGAATATTTTGATTTTACGGCCAAGTATGTGGCAGGAGAAACCGAAGAAATCTGTCCGGCACGCATCGATCCTGAAATTACCCGCCGGGTCCAGGATCTGGCAGCAAAAGCACACCGGGCTCTTTTTCTCAAAGGATATTCCCGCACCGACATGATCCTGAAAAAAGAAGATATCTTTGTTCTGGAAACCAACACCATCCCAGGGATGACTGCCACCAGCCTGTATCCACAGTCTGCCGGGGCAGCCGGGTATTCTTTTTCACAATTGCTGGACAAACTGGTTCAGCTGGCCATTGAAGAACACAACAATTCAAACCTAAGGAGAAACAAATGAGAATCCTTGTAGTGGGCGGTGGCGGACGCGAACACACCCTGGTATGGAAAATCAGCCAAAGTCCCCTGGTTGAAAAAATCTATTGCGCACCCGGCAATGCCGGAACCCGGGATCTGGCAGAACCGGTTCCTGTTGATGCCGAAGATATCCAGGCCCTGGCTGCATTTGCAAAAGACAATGACATTGATCTCACCGTGGTTGGACCTGAAGGCCCCCTGGTCAAAGGCATTGCCGATGTATTTGAAGAACAGGGCCTTGCCGTGTTCGGCCCCGGCAAAGCAGCGGCCCGGCTGGAGGG
>JAABSS010000010.1 GCA_011390235.1 Desulfotignum sp. | reverse complement strand
AATGTCAATGCCATAGGCGGCAAAATCCAGACGTTTGCTGAGAATGACCGGGTTGTTGGGCATTTTGAGAATGGTATACAGATCTTTTTCTTCCAGGGTGTTCAGGATACACCGCACCGGCACCCTGCCGATGAATTCAGATTCAAACCCGTATTTTACAAGGTCTTCAGACCGGGTCTGCTGTAAAAGATCCATATCACTGCTGCGGGCGGTGACCCGGGAATTGAAACCAATGGTCTGGCTGGTAAGCCGCTTCCGGATCAGGTCTGTGAGGCCGGTGAAAGCCCCGCTGAGGATAAACAAAATATTGGCGGTGTTGACCCGCCGGCTGGCGCGTTTGCCGGTTCTCTGAAACGCTTCCAGTTCCTGCATCATGGACACCGGATCATGGGGCACTTTCAAGTCAACTTCGGTTTCTTCCATGGGTTTGAGCAGGGCACGCTGTACACCGGTTCTGGAAACCTGGGCACCGATCACGTTGGGACTTGCTGCTATTTTGTCAATTTCATCTACATACACGATGCCGCATTCCGCCAAAGCAATGTCATCATCAGCCTCTTTGACCAGATCACGGACCAGATCTTCCACATCCCCGCCCACATATCCGGTTTCCGAAAATTTTGTGGCATCCGCCTTGACAAAAGGCACACCGATTTTTCTTGCGATCAGCCGTATCAGATAGGTTTTGCCGATGCCGGTAGGACCCAGCATCAGGATGTTGGATTTGATATTGCCGGTGATCTTGCTACCCTTGTTCTGTCGGGTTTCTTCATGGCGTATGCGGTTGAAATGGGTGCAGATCTTGGTGGCCAGAACGGATTTGGCCCTTTCCTGGCGTACCACATACTGGTCCAGGTAGGCGATAAGTTCTGCCGGTTTGATATTGAAATCTATCAGTCCCTTTTTGCCTTTTTCAGGGGGTTTGCCTGAAATGGCTTTTTCCCGGGGCTGCATTGACGGGGAAATTATCCGGACACTGCCGCCGAATTTTTTATTGAGAAATTCCCCCAGCTCTTTTTCTATTTTTCTGGGATCCTGGGCATATATTGTTTTATTTGTTTTCATAATACAATACTATAAGCTGATTTTATTAATATGCAAGACAGGCACAAACCTATGACGGGTTGTTTTTTTTTTTGAACATGCGGCAGGGCTCGCCCGAGGACTGGAACACAACCATGGAAGGCAGTTGCCGGGTTTTAAAGCCCATGGCCCTGCACCCATTGGGATGATTCGGATCCCAGGTTACATAGAAAAACTTGCACCTGAAGCAGTTTCTTCGAAAATCTTCCGGCATGCCATACCTGAAAAAACAAAAAAGCCATGAACATTGCTGCCCATGGCCTGATTTTTAGTGGTGCCGAAGGGGAGATTTGAACTCCCACGGGTCGCCCCACACGCCCCTCAAGCGTGCGTGTCTACCTATTCCACCACTTCGGCGTGCATTTGTCCTGTATTACTCGGCAGCCTGGTCAGCTGACTGCTCTACCGGTGCAGGGTTGGAGGTGATGATACTTTTTTCTGCCTTGTGACCGGAAAAATACGCCAGGGTCAGAGAGGTCACCATGAACACGATGGCAACACCGGTTGTGATCTTGGTCAAAATCGTGGCCGGGCCGGATGCCCCGAACAGGGTCTGGCTGCCGCCGCCGCCGATGGAGACCCCCATTTCTGCGCCCTTGCCGCTCTGGAGCAAGACGATCAGAATAAGCAGGATGCAGACGGTAACATGTAATGCAGTAATAAGTGTGGTCATAATGTGGTATCAAATCTTATAATTTTGGTGAACGTATCCGCATCAAGGCTGGCCCCGCCTACCAAGGCGCCGTCAACGTCTGTGATGCGCATCAGTTCGTTTATGTTTTCCGGTTTCACCGACCCGCCGTATACTATGCGTATGCTTTGGGCCAGGTCCGAAGAAAATCTTTTTTCCAGCAGGGACCGCAGGTACTGGTGTACTTCTTCCACCTGACCGGTATCGGCACTTTTTCCCGTACCAATTGCCCACACAGGCTCATAGGCCAGGACCAGGTCCTTGATTTCTTCCGGACCAAAGCCTTGTAACCCATCTGATACTTGCTTGTCAAGGGTTAAAAATGTTTTTTCCTCGTCCCGCTGGGTTTCGGTTTCCCCGACACACAGCACGGGTTTGAGACCGGCTATGACGGCTGCCCGGATTTTTTTGCATACCATGTCATCGGTTTCAAAAAAATACTGGCGCCGTTCAGAATGGCCGATAATGACATATTCCGCACCTGCGGCAGTCAGCATGTCAGCAGAGATTTCACCGGTGAACGCCCCTTGTTTTTCAAAATGCAGGTTCTGTGCGCCCAGGCATACGGGGGTGCCTTTGACAGCTGCCGCCACCAGGGGCAGTGACACAAAAGCAGGGGCGATCATGATCTGTACCTCAGTGATATCTTTGCAGGCTGCAGCAAGCTGCGTAGCGGTTTTCACTGCTTCGGGACCGGTCTTGAACATTTTCCAGTTGCCTGCGATCATCGGCATGCGTTTCATGGGACCCTCCATTTTTTTATGAGGGGTCAGGCTTGCGTTATTGTCGTTATTGTTTACCTGGACCAAAAATTTGTATTTTTCCCCAACCCAATAACGACAATAACGCAAGCCTGACCCCATTTTTTACAGGGATTTTCCGATCATAAGGGCCAGATCTGTCATCCGGTGTGAATACCCGGCCTCATTGTCATACCAGGCATATACTTTTACCATGTTGCCGTTTATCACATCCGTACACCCGGCATCCACAATGGATGACAAGGGATTGGAATTATAATCAATGGAGACCAAAGGCAGGTCACTGTACCCCAGGATCCCTTTCAGGCTTTGGTTTGCTGCGGTTTCAAAAGCCTGGTTCACCTCTTCTATGCTCAGATTGTCTTTCTGGGTGAGGGCCACCAGGTCCACCATGGAGACATTGGGGGTGGGCACCCGCACGGACATGCCGTTGAGTTTTCCTTTCAGCTCGGGAAGTACAAGGGCCACTGCCTTGGCCGCCCCGGTGGTGGTGGGAATCATGGACAGGCCGGCTGCCCTGGCCCGGCGCAGGTCCTTGTGGGGGAAGTCCAGAAGCCGCTGATCCCCGGTATAGGCATGGATGGTGGTCATCATGCCGGACACAAATCCGAAATTTTCCAGAATAACCTTGGCCACCGGGGCCAGGCAGTTGGTGGTGCAGGAGGCATTGGAAATGATATGGTGGGATGCAGGATCATACATGTCATTGTTGACGCCCAGGACAATGGTGATGTCAGGATCACTGGCAGGCGCTGAAATCAGTACTTTTTTCGCCCCGGCCTCCAGGTGTTTGGATGCACCCTGCCTGTCCCTGAAAATGCCGGTGCATTCCATGACAATATCCACACCCATATCCCCCCAGGGAATCCGGGCCGGATCTTTATGTGCGGTTACCGTAACCGGTTTGCCATCCACTTCTATGCTGTCATCAAGGGCGGCAACCGGTTTGTCCAGCTGCCCGTGAACTGAATCATAAGCAAGCAGGTGGGCTGCAGTGCGGGTGTCGGTAAGGTCGTTGATGGCAACGATTTCCAGTTCCGGCCGGGTCATGGCAGCCCGGAAAACCATTCGGCCGATGCGGCCAAAACCATTAATGCCGATTTTTATACCCATGATTTTTCTCCTATGCAATATGTAAGTTGCTGTATGAAAGTTATCTGCAGTAAAATAAGGTGCAATCAGTCTCTTCCGGTCCCTTTAAGGATCCCGCTGGCAAGACAGATGCTTCTTTTGCCGTGTTCCACAAGGGTGGCGGTGAGTTTCTCCATGTCCATTTTGTGCCTGGCAGTGACTGCTTTGAGAAGAATGGGAAGATTGACCCCGGAAATAACCTCCACAGACCCTTCTTCCAGAAAAGAATAACTCAGGTTGGAAGGGGTGCCTCCGAACATGTCTGTAAGAATAATCACCCCGTTGTCAGACCTGACTTTTGCAATGCCCTGTTTGATTTTTTTGCGCAGGTGTTCAGGGTTCTGCTGGATATCAATGGAGATGGACATCAGGTTTTCCTGTTCTTTTCCCAATATGAAATGCACGGTTTCTATCAGGGTTTCTCCAAGATTTGCATGGGCTACTACAAGTATTCCAATCATGTTTCTTTTATATCCCGGTCAAGATCCCGGTGAATGAGACCGGGGTTCCATCCTTTCTGGTTAAGGTGCTCAAAGATGCTGCGGGCGATGGCGACGCTTCGGTGGCGGCCGCCTGTGCAGCCGACGCCAATGGTCAGGTATGCCTTGTTCTCTCTTTTATATAATGGTATCAAAAAATCAAGCAGATTGACATATTTTTCAAGAAAAACTTTGGTTTCCGGATTTGACAGAACAAATATTTTCACAGCTGTGGATTCACCGTCATGGTTTTTCAATTCCGGTACAAAATAGGGGTTGGCAAGAAACCGCATGTCGATCACCAGGTCGGCATCACTGGGAATTCCGTATTTGTACCCAAAGGACAATACGTTTACCTTCATGAGTGAAAAATTTTCTTTGCCGTTGTGAATCAGGTCCAGAATTTTGGATTTCAGCTGGTGAACATTGTATGTGCTGGTATCGATGACATGGTGGGCAGTTGCCTTGACGGGTTGCATCAGGCTGATTTCGGAATGGATACTTTCCAGCAGGCTCTTTGTGCCGGAAACCGGGTGCTGGCGCCGTGTCTGGCTGAACCTTTTCACCAGGGTATCTACATCAGCTTCCAGAAAAATGATTTTGGGCACTATGCCCAGCTCTTCTATGGCAGATATGCCGCCTGCATAATTGGTGACAAAGGTTTTGGAGCGCATGTCCATGACAAAGGCAATGCCTTTTATCTGCGGGCTTTCCTTAAAGGGCAGCTCCAGAAATTTGGGCACAAGCTCCATGGGCATATTGTCCACGCAATAAAAGGAGGCATCTTCAAAAGCCTGAATAGCTGTTGATTTACCAGAGCCTGACAGCCCGGTAATTATATAAACCGTTTCTTTTCCCATGGCATTTTTTTAAAAATCCTCATCCTGTTCCAGGATAAGGTCATATATTTCGTCAAGGGTATCTGCTGTTTTCAATCCCTGTTTGAAATGGTCCATTTTCAGCAGTTTGGAAATCTGGGCCAGTACCTTTAGATGACTACCGGTGGAATTTTCCGGGGTCAGCAAAAGAAAAAAAATATGCACCGGCCTGCTGTCCAGAGAATCGTATTCCACCCCGGCCACACTGCGGCCGAATCCCAGAACAACGTCGGTGACAGCAGCAAGTTTTCCATGGGGTATGGCAATCCCCCCGCCGATGCCGGTGCTGCCCAAAGATTCTCTTTCCATCAACACAGCGGCAATATCTTCCGCCGGTGCATTGGCAGAGAGAGAGACCGCCCGGGACAATTCGCTGATAATACCGTGTTTGGTGGTCGATACCAGATCAGGTACTATGGATTCTTTTTTGAGAATTTTGCTGATATTCATTTTCCCTTTTGTCATCCCCCGGGCTGGATCAATCCCAGCTTTCCGTTGTTGTGTTTGTAAAGGACATTCAATTGTTCTGTCCGGGCATTGTTAAAAACAAAAAAAGCATGCCTGCCGGTATTGAATTCAACAACCGCATCTTCAATATCCATGGGTTTTGTATCAATGGTCTCCATGACAAGGTCTTCAGAAAATAACGCTTCTGCTGCAAAGGCATTTCCGGTATGGCTGAATTCTGCCGTGTCCATAAGGCTTTGTTTTTTTCCGGACATGTGGCGTTTGATTTTTTCCTTGTGCTTTTTGATCTGCACCCTGACCTTGTCCACAAGGGTGTCAATGGAGGAATACATGCTTTCGGAGTCTTCTTTGGCATGGATGTTGAGTTTGTCACAGGACAGCGTGATTTCCGCAATATGTCTGATTTTTTCAACAGACAGTACCACATAGGCTTCTGCGGGACTGTCCAGCATTTTATCAAATTTATCCAGTTTTTTTCTCACGTAGGATTTTAAAGCATCAGAAGGGTCAATTTTTTTGAACGTAACGGTTGTTTGCATAAAAATACCTCCCTAAAGTTGTTTGCGTTTATTGGAAGGAAGAATATTGAGTACCTTCCGGTATTTGGCAACGGTTCTTCGGGCGATCTGTATGTTGGATTCCTGGAGGATGGCGGCGATGCGGTCATCACTCAAAGGAGCCCCGGGGTCTTCATGTTCAATGAGCAGGCGTATTCTTTCCTTGACACTGGCAGAGGCCATGGAAGCACCGCCGGTCCGCTCAATGGAAGAGTTGAAAAAATATTTGAGTTCAAACAGGCCCTGCGGGGTATAGGCATATTTATTGGTGGTGACCCGGCTGATGGTGGATTCATGCATCTGGATGTCTTCGGCAATATCCTTGAGGATCAAGGGGCGCAGATAGGCAATGCCTTTTTCAAAAAATTCATACTGAAATTTGATGATGCTTTCCATGACCAGATAAATGGTTTTCTGGCGCTGGTGTATGCTTTTGATCAGCCAGGAAGCAGACTGCATCTTTTCATTGAGATAGGTTTTGGTTTCCCGGGATATTTTTTTGCCGTCGGCAATGGCATTTTTGTAAAACCGGTTGATCCGCAGTTTGGGAAGCCCGTCATCATTCATGACAATTTTGAACCCGTCCTTGACCTTGTATACATAAATATCAGGAATAATATAGGCGGCTTCTTCATTGGAAAACTTTCTGCCTGGTTTGGGCTCCAGGTATTGAAGGATTTTTACGGCAGCCCGGACATCTTCTACAGAAATGTGCAGGGCTTTGGCAATTTTTTTGCTGTTTCTGTTTTCCAGGTTTTTTAAATGGTGCTGAATGATTTTTGCGAGCACAGGGTTTTCGATTCCCAGCTGTTTTACCTGGATGAGCAGGGTTTCGCACAGATCCCTTGCACAGACCCCCGGCGGATCAAGGGTCTGGAGAATGGACAGCACATTTTCCACCTGACCGGGTTCCACTTCGGCTGTCTGGGCGATTTCCGCCACATCCGAACACAGGTACCCGTCCCCGTTGAGGTTGTCGATAATCATATGGCCGATTTTTTCCTCTTTTTCATCCAGGCCCCGGAGCATCAGCTGCCATTTCAGATGGGCCTCAAGCGTGGTTTTTTCCGAGGTGAACGCCTCGAAGTTGGGGGCTTCGGTATGTTCTGTTTCCGTGTAGACCCGGCCGGTGGAATTGTATTCATTGATATAGTTTTCCCAGTCCGTGTCCGACCGGACCTTTTCATCAATGGTGACTTCCTTGACAGGGGCTTCCCCATCGGGTATCTGTGCTTCACTGTCCGGTGTTGCCAGGGTTTTTTCAGCGGACTCTTCCGGCGTCTGTTCTTCCAGGGCAGGATTTTGTTCCATCTCCTGCTGAATCATTTCAGCCAGTTCAAGCCGGGACAACTGCAGCAGTTTGATAGCCTGCTGCAGCTGGGGGGTCATCACCAGCTGCTGGGTCAGTGTGAGGCTTTGTTGTAATCCGAGTTCCATAGTTACAGTTTGAAATTTTCTCCCAGATAGATTTTTTTTGCAATATCGCT
>JAABSS010000009.1 GCA_011390235.1 Desulfotignum sp. | reverse complement strand
CAAACCGCACAAGATTCCCTGCAGGACCTCTTATACCTGGCAGCCCGGCCCACCCTGGCCGGCCTGTCCATTTTTTACCCCGCCCCCGGGAGCCAAGATTATAACCGCTGCCGCACCCTGGGCATTTTGCCAAAAGATTTCTCCCTGATGCGCGCCACCGCCTTTCCCCTGGACCACACCACCTCCCGCCTCCAGGCCGTCACCCTGCTGCGGCTGTGCCGGATCCTCAACTACATCAAACACCGTATCGACAAGGGCCTTTCCCTGCCCACCCCCCAACCGCCGCCTGGTGTTTCAGCCCCGGACAAAGTGTATCCCCGAACTGAAATGTCTCCCCGAAACATGGATTCTGCTGCGATCATAATTTTTTCATCAGTAAACGCTTCTGGGCCAAAAAATATTTCTAATCCTGCCTTAGAATCTAACCCTGTCCCAGGCTCTAAAAAATCCCCTGTCCGTGACCGGTACTCCGACAGAGAAACAATCAGTGAAAAACTGCTCACATGGTTTTTATATGATGCAAAAATCCGGGGAATGGACAAAGACGGACAGGTTTACATCCACAAAACAGACCCGGTTCTGTGCCGCACCTTCATAACTGCAATACGCGGAATGCCCCTTTCCGGTGTGCACCCTTTACCCGACCTGTCCTGAAAATGCATGCTTGCCTGGTCCGAAGGCCCCCAGAAGCTGCCTTCTAAGATAAAAACACCTGGTTCTGCCAACATCTGTTCACAATCTGTTCGATTTATTGACGTCCGCCCCCTGCGTGTGCCTTGTGCCCTGCCCGAGATTATCATCTGACGGTCTGGTCACAAGGCACACGCAGGGGGCTTTGGCCATATCAGGCGACATCTCATCTATATGCGATTGTCTGAAACATCTTTTAAACTGTTCACAAGAATTTCTGTTCGGTTTAGTGCAGGAAATTATCCGAAGGATAGCTTTTATTGAAGCAAAAGGCAAATTGTCTCGAAAGGCTAAATCTGGCATCACCGACTAGTGTTTGGCGGTCCCTGCTGTCTGCACCGTATTTTGCAGCCGGTTGTTACACGGTGTTGGCATGCCCGGCGTTAAGAACGGCAAACTGTTTGAGGACCAACCGGACCGGAGTTTTTGCCGTTTAGCGGGGCATGCCTTACACCGTGTCAACCGGCGCAAACAAGGTGCGGGCAGCAGGGACCGCCAAACACGGGTCCGACCCTCATAATCACTGTTACCTGTAAATCCCCGGCCCCGCGGCCCGGCTAAAGATCATACGGCGTAAGGCTTTCATACCCGGTTTCCGTCACCAGAATGGTCTGCTCAAACTGCGCAGACAACGACCCGTCATTGGTCACCGCTGTCCATTTGTCCGCCAGCACATGCAGCTCTTTTTTTCCCAGGTTGATCATGGGCTCGATGGTGAACACCATGCCCGGCACCAGAACCACCCCTTTGCCGGGGGCTCCGAAATGCAGCACCTGGGGCTGTTCATGAAAATCGATGCCAACGCCATGGCCCACAAATTCGCGCACCACAGAGCAACCCTTTCCTTCGGCATAGCGCTGGATGGCATACCCCACATCCCCTAAGGTAGCACCGGGGGCCACCGCCTGTATGCCTTTTTTAAGGGAATTTGCCGCAAGGGATACAATCTTTTTGGCATCCGGTCCCGGGGTGCCCACAAAAAAAGTTTTGCTGGCATCTGCATAATACCCATCCAGAACAGGGGTGATATCCACATTGACGATATCACCATCCTGCAGGACCCGTTTGCCCGGAATCCCGTGACAGATCACCTCGTTGACAGAGACGCACACGCTTTTGGGAAATCCCCGATAATTCAGAGGGGCGGGGATGGCGCCGGCCTTGACGGTCTGTTCATGGACAAAGGTATTGATCTCTTCGGTGACAAGCCCGGGGGCGATCATCTTTTCCACCCCGTCCATGATCTGCATCAATAACATGCCGGCACGGCGGATGCCTTCCACCTGTTTTGCTGTTTTTAAAATAATATCATACTGCTGTTTATATGTTTCTTTCACAGAGATTTCCTTTTTGATGTTCCGGCAGCAATTTTTGTATTTTTTCCCACTGCCGCAGGGACAGGGTGAATTTCTGCCGATCTTTTCCGCTTTATTTTTCATGGTGATTGTCGCTCCAGGGGCCGTCCCCACAGGGAATGCAGATAGGCATCTGAAATTTTTATATCCACAAGATCCCCTATGGCGGCTGTATCAGATGGAAAATGTACAATTTTATTGGAAGCAGTCCTTCCTGTCATTTGTTTCGTCTTGTCCGAGGTTTTCACAAATTTTTCATGAAGCCTGGTGCTGACACCTTCCACCAGTACCTGCAGCACCTGTCCTTTCACCTTTTTGTTTTTATTTTCCGTCACCTGGTCCTGCAATGCCAGCAGCTGGTTGAGCCGGTCCATTTTTTCTTTTTCGTTTACCTGGTCTGCAAATTTTGCAGCCGGGGCAGATGACCGGTCTGAATAGGCAAAGGCAAAAATGGAATCAAACTGCACTTCTGTCAGCAGGGACATGGTATCATTGAACTCAGTGCGGGTTTCCGAGGGAAATCCCACGATGATATCTGTGGAAAGGCCGATACCGGGACAGGCTTTTTTCAGGTCATTGATTCTGCTCAGATAGATGTCTCTTGTATATCCCCGGTTCATTTTTTTTAAAATCTTATCAGATCCGGACTGCACCGGCAGATGCAGGTGGGCGCACACCTTGTCCAGATCTGTCATGGCCTGGATCAGTTCACGGGACAGGTCTTTGGGATGGGAGGTGGCAAACCGGATACGGCAGATGCCTTCCACTCCGGCAACCTTTTCCAGAAGCCTGGCAAAAGATATGCCGCCTTCCTTGCGGCCATAGGAGTTGACATTCTGGCCAAGCAGGGTGATTTCCCGAATTCCGCTGTCCGCCAGAATCCGGATTTCCTCCACAATGGATTCCCATGCCCGGCTTCTTTCCCTGCCCCGGACATACGGCACCACGCAGTAGGTGCAGAAATTGTCACACCCCTGCATGATGGTGACAAATTTTGATACCTGGTTTTCACAAAAATCCGCCGTGTCCGGCATAATTTCAAAAAAGCCATCTGCAGGCCCTGTATCCACAATCTGGCGGCGGCCGGACTGCAATGCCGCAATATGCTGCCCGAATCTGGAAAATGCCTGGGTTCCCAGCACCAGGTCCAGATGGGGCAGCCGTTTAAAGGCATTTTTGCCTTCCTGCTGGGCCACGCATCCTGCCATGACCGTGAGCAGATATGGCTTTTTTTGTTTTTCTTTTGCAAACCTGCCCAGAAAACTGAAGGCTTTTTCTTCTGCTTTGTGGCGGATAGAGCAGGTATTGCATACCACAATATCTGCCTTGTCCATATCCCGGGTAGGATGAAATCCCAGGGCATTGAGAATTGCTGCCAACTTTTCAGAATCATATACATTCATCTGGCACCCGATGGTGTTGATATAGGCATGCCCTTTATACTGCATGAAATGCAAAATCCTTTTTCAGGTCTGCAATAATCCTGAACGCATCTTCCACCTGATCCGGTGCAATGGCCATACGCACATGGCCGGTCCGGGCATCCAGTGTGGTTATGACGGCAACCCCTTCATAGGCTTCAAAGATAAACTTGATAAATCCGATGCGGGTCTTGTCCACCCGGTATTCTTTGTGCAGTGTCTTCATGTCATTCATTATTTACCGATTCTCAAATTTTACAATATACCATTAATGGCAGTCATTACTCAAATACTTTTAACAAGATTGACTTTACGGTCTATAGTTTATATAAAACCGGTGCAGCCGATATGAACACACACCTGACATATGCAAAACCTGATCCTGCAGGGGTACGCCTGCTTTCCCGGAGCCTGGGGTGCCATGCGCTCATCGCCGGACTGATCTGGAACCGGGGGTTCACCTCTGTTGATGCTGCCCGTTTTTTTCTCAATCCCAATTTTGATAACCTGACCGATCCTTTTTCCATGAAAGACATGCAAAAGGCAGTGGAACGTATCCATACAGCCGTGGTCAACAGAGAAAAAATTTTGATATTCGGGGACTTTGATGCAGACGGTGTCACTGCCACGGCCCTTCTTCATGAATTTTTGTCCCTGGTGGATGCGGATGTGACCTGGTATATCCCCCACCGGAGAAAGGAGGGATATGGGATTGCCCCGTCCCATGTCCCCATGGCAGCTGCCCGGTATATTGATCTGATCATTACCGTGGATTGCGGCATCAGCGGCATGGAGGCTGTGGCAGCTGCAGCCCGGGAAGATATGGATGTCATTGTCACGGACCACCACGAACCAGGGGTGCAGCTGCCTGCGGCATGGGCCGTTGTGGATCCCAAACAGCCGGACTGTAAATCAGGCCTGTCTTTTCTGGCAGGTGTGGGGGTGGTTTTTTTTCTGGTTATGGCCCTGCGCAAATTCTTCCGGGAAAAAGGAATCTGGAATGACTTTCCAGAACCCGGGCTTATCCAGTTTCTGGATTTGTTTGCCATCGGCACCATTGGTGATATGGTTCCCCTGGTCCAGGAAAACAGAATATTGTGCATGGGTGGCATAAAACAGATGCGGAAAGCGCCCAGAGCCGGTATCAAGGCCCTTTTAAAAGCAGCCCGTATTGATTTCAGTAAACTGGATTCAGATGACATATCTTTTAAAATTGTGCCCCGGATCAATGCAGCCGGCAGAATTTCCCATGCCAGAATCTGTGTTTCCCTGCTCACCAGCCGGGAATTTGCAGAAGCACAGAAAACCGCTTTTCTGCTGGATGAGCTGAATGTCCGGCGCCAGACCATTGAACGGGAAATTGTAAAAGATATTGAAAACCGTATCCTCCAGAACCCTGCCCTGCTCAAGGACCGCCTTTTATTGCTTTGGGACAGCCGCTGGGACCCCAGCGTGCTGGGCATTGCCGCATCAAAACTGTCAAAGAAATATGTGTGTCCGGTGCTGCTGCTGGCATGCACCGGGGATACGGCTGTGGGCTCGGGCAGAAGCATCAACAATATCAATATTCACCAGGCCCTTATGGAAAACGCCCACTTGCTGGAAAAATTCGGGGGCCATGCCATGGCCTCAGGGCTTACCCTGGAGAAAAACCGGCTGCCGGATCTGGTATCGGGCATCCAAACCCACCTGAAAACCCGCTATACAGATACCGATTTTTTAAAAACCCTGACCATTGATGCCCGGATAACCTTAGATGAGATCAGCTTTGACCTGGTCCTCGATCTGGACCGGCTGCGGCCCTTTGGCATGGCCAATCCTGAACCGGTTTTCCTGTCCCGCCGCCTCAAGGTGGTGTCCTCCCACATCATCGGCCATGCCCACCGCAAAATGCTGCTGCAGCAGGCTGATAATGCCACAGGCTCTGTGGTGGAGGCCTTTCACTTTAATGCGCCGGATATCCAGCATGCCCCTGCCTTTTATGACCAGCTGGTATACAAACTGAAAATCAGCAAATTCAAAGCCCGTACCCCCCAGATGATTATTGAGGATGTGTAGATTTTACCCTTGCTAATTAACCTGTTTTTAGACTATAATTACAGATTAGCATTAAAATCAAACCGTTTATAAAGGTAAGGAAACATATCCATGGCCAAAATGTTTTACTCCGGAAACAGAGAGGCAAAACTGCTTTCCAAGATAGAATCATCAAAGGAAAGGGAAAGAATTAAAACCATCAGCGCAATTCGGGACAATACCGATTTTTTTGCCAATAAAGTTTCCATGAAACTCATTGAAGAGGGCCTCATAGAAACCGTGAGCAAATCCGCCATTGAAAACCAGATTGTCCGGTGTCTGGACAATCTGATCAAATCAGAAGATTTCGACATTGACTATGCAGTGGCCCCGTTTCGTACCCTGGTTCCCAATCCCAATATTGCCAGCCTGTATCTGACTGCCTTTGTGGTGGAAAAGCTGATCAACCACAAGGATGTGGTGGACGTATTCGGCAGTGACGAAGATATCTATTACTGCATCCACAAGCAACTGACCAACCTGATGGCGGAATGACAGACCCTGACCCGCCCCCGTGTAAAAGCCCTTATTTGTAAGGGCGCTTATTTTTTAACCCAGGTGCCGTCCGGCCGCTGAATATATGTGCCCGGCGCTGCCCGTTCAGCCAGCTGCAGGGCACGGTTTTTCTCCACCACTTCCAGCCTTGTGCCCTGCTGGGCCGCAATATGGGCGTAAATTTTTTTCCGGTCCTGGTTCTCATCAGCTACCAGCTGTTCATGCATTTTCTCACTGCCCACAAAACTTAGATAACCACGGTTGCTTTCACCAACGATCCCCTGCTTTTTAAGCGCTGCAATCACCGGAAGCCGTTCTTTCATTCTTTCTTTGATACCCTGGGCAAGCGCAGGTCCAATGCCTGCCAGCATCCCCAGGGCCACCAGAAGTATTATGGCTGTCACTTTTTTGTTATTCATCTTCTTTCTCCAGTTTTTCCATTATCTTATCTTCCTGTGCATCAATTTCCCCGAAAAAATCATCCAGGGCTCTTTGCACCTTGACATTCACATCAATGGTGATGTGAATGGGTTTTATTTCCACAGGCTTGACATCCACTTCATGGCTGGTGCGGCAACCGCCAAACACCATAAGAACCAGCACCAGCGGAACAATGCAGGGTTTCAGACCCATAATATCTCCTTTTAGTTTAACAGTTTCTGGATTTTATTACCAAATTGCATTACCTGGTTAAAGGGAAGATGTAAATTCACATCCAGTGTGATGCCCTGAAAGTTTGACCCCGGGCTTGTCGCATCCACCCGGACAAATGCCCCCACCTCTTTTTTATATACAAAAGGAAGCAGCCGGCCGGGTTTTCCATCCAATTCCATGTTCACTGTCAAGGTGTCTTTATCAGTATTAAATGTCAATTTGGCCCAGGTATATTCGAAATCCTTCAATGCTTCTGCAGCCAGATCCAGCTGGACAAACCGGGGAGAATCCACAGGTATCCCGGCCAGAAGTTTCCGGGGATTGTTGATGATGATACGCCCCCCTTCCCCCGGGGTTGAAAACAAAAAACCATTGTCAAACGAGATATCCCCGTCTTTGAACCGGACAGGTATCCGGCCGTTAAGGGTACCTTTTCCCCGGGAATGGAGCCCCCCCAGTTGTTCCAGCAACTGATCCAGTTCAATCCTGTCGCAATACACTGTCACAGAAACAGATCCGTCAGCTGAGGGGAATCGGACAGATTCCGTTGACACAACACCGTCACACCATTTGACGCGGATGTTTTCAATCACCAGGTGGTGGTCTTCTTCCAGGGTAAACCGGATATCTGCATCCGAGAAAACAAAATCTGCAGATTTTATCTCATCGATGGTCAAGACCTGGCCGGGAAAGGATGTCAAATCTGCAAGATCTTTGACAGCCAGGCTGCCCCGGATGCCTGTTGCGGTAATATCCATATCAGGCAAAGCCAGGGTGCCGCCATGGATGGTCAGCTCAGCGCCGGTTTTCATCTGGTTGTTTTCCATAAGAAAAGAGCCTTTGGCAGTCATATCAAGGTCATAATCA
>JAABSS010000008.1 GCA_011390235.1 Desulfotignum sp. | reverse complement strand
CGTCAGGTGCCGGGTGGTCTCCCTTTTTCCGTCCATCATGGAAGACTCCATCCGGGGAAGGATGAACAGAAAAATAGTGAGGATAAACAGAATAATGGTCAGGGCGACCGGTATAATGATCCTGACCGGCAGGGCCTGAAGCGGACTGGCACTGGTATTGGGAAAACTGGTTTTGGCCACTGTTATGCTCCTTTGATTTTACAGGGTACCATAAACCGGGTTCACATAATTTTCAAGCAGTTGCCATATCATGGATTACAAGAAAAACTTTCCGGCAGCAAACAAGGCACATGTTATCCCCCTGCCGTCTGTCTCTGATATAATGCAGTTGCATTGTACTGGTTTGTGATTATTTTTTTTCAAGGAGATAAAAACATGGTTGAATTGAAAAAACAGATAACCAATTGAGGAGATAGAAATAATGAAGCATTTTACCTGTATAATGATATTGTCCGGTTTTTTTCTAATGGCTGCAGCAGGATCTGCTGCCCTTGTTTATGCATCATCCTGTGATCAGGAGAATTATAAGGCTTCCGGCGGACACACTTTGTTCGGAAGACATTTCACTGATATGGATATTGATGGAGATGACAGCCTGAGCTTCGGGGAATTCAAAAAGGTGTTCACATCAACTGATCAAAAAGCCTTTGACCGTCTTGACAGTGATAATAACGGCACATTGAGCCGTGAGGAATGGCACCAGTTCAAAGAAATGCACAAAGGGATGGGAAAGTACCACCACAAGAAAAAATACCATACAGAAAAGCTGCCGGATCCTTCAAAATTCAATGCCCATTTTCCAGACATGGACAGTGACCATAATGACCAGGTGACTTTTGATGAATTCAATGTATATTTTACAGATGCATCTGATAAAGAACAGGTGTTTAATGCTGTTGATCTTGATGAAAACGGTTATATAGATCATGGTGAATGGCATGAATTCAAAGCTGCACATGGCTTGAAGCACATGGATTGACCAAATATCATCCAGTCCAGGGGAAAGCGGTAAAGTTTGCCGGTAAAAAAACCGATTCATGTATGAGGAAAGTTCTTTCTCATGGCAGATGTAAGCAGTTTCGGCAGGCTGAGCCGGGAAACATGGTTCATGCTTACCGGCCGGCCGGAAGAGATGGACTCGGCTGCGGCAATCCCGCTCTGGATGGCGGCATGAATCCCCTCTCCCATGTCAATGGTGGACAGACCGGCGGCATCGCCGGCAATGAACACATTTTTCTGCCCGAGGTTAACCGGTTTATGCCGCAGAAAGTAGGTATGCCCCTTTGGATTCCCGGGAGGGTGATCCAGAAAGCCCTGCTTCAAGAGCCGGTGGGAAAAATTGCGCCAGTGCTTCATGATGGTGGTTCCCCGGGCCGCCATCCGGTGCTGTTTGCCGCCGATACCAATGTTGATCCATCCGCCTTTTTTGGGCAGGTACCAGGCATATCCGGGCAGGCCGTGGTCCAGATACCAGATATGGCATTCCTGAATCCGGCTCGGGGCCTGAAACTCTTTTTCAACAGCAGATATCAGTGCCCGGTCCGGTCGGACCTGCAGGGGATCTGCAAAGGTGCGGCGCACCGGGCAGTGGGTGCCGCCGGCCCCCACCAGGTACCGGCATGCAAACTGATCGTCAATCATATACCCGTATCTGTTTTTTTGGATCTTTTTGACCTGATGGGTATGTACCGGCACCTCAGCCCGGCGTAACAGCCAGTTGTCGAATTCGATGCGCCGGATTGCATACTGGTGGGTTTTAACAGGAACCCTGATTCCGAAAAGATGAAAGTGCATCCGGCGTAAACGGGTCAGCGCAAAGGGATAAAGGCCAGGGGTGCATGCAAGGGAGTCAAAAACATCCGGAGAGATCCATCCGGCACAGATTTTTTTCCTTGGAAACTCTTTTTTGTCCAGGATCCTTACATCCACACCGCTTTTTTTGAGGCGCGCCGCACAGGCCGCACCAGCCGGGCCCCCGCCCACAATGATTACATCCGCCTGAACCATGGCCGGGTTCATGAGATTCGGCAGTCCGGTCCGGGACGGCCGCGCCGGGTCAGGACAATCTGCCACAACTGGAGGGCCCGGGCCCGGAAGCCCCCGGCACAGCTGAGCAGATAGTATTCCCACATCCGGTAAAACCGGTCCCCGTAACGGTCCCTGAGCCGGGGCCAGGCCGCTTTGAAATTCTGGTGCCAGGCCATCAGGGTTTTGTCATAATCTTCACCGAAATTGTGCCAGTCCTCCATGACAAAAAGACCCTCCATGGCCTGCCCCAGAGCGGCAATGGACGGCAGAACAGAATTGGGAAAAATGTATTTGGCGGTCCAGGGGTTGCAGATCGTAGAGGTGACATTTCCACCGATGGTGTGTATGAATGCGATGCCGTCCTCCTTGAGCAGACGGTGTGTCAAATCCATATAGGTCCGGTAGTTTTTAAAACCCACATGCTCCATCAGGCCGATGGACAGGATACGGTCATAGGTGCCTGAGGCATTCCGGTAATCGTCCAGCCGGATATCCACCGGCAGGCCTTTGCAGTAATCCTTACCGAATTCCGCCTGTTTCTTTGACACGGTATAGCCGGTCACGGATACCTGATATTTTTCAGCTGCATACCGGGCAAAGCCGCCAAAGCCGCATCCCAGCTCCAGAATGGTCATTCCCGGCGACAATCCGATTTTTCTGCAGATCATATCCAGCTTGGCTTCCTGGGCCTCCTCAAGAGTTTCGGCCTCCTTCCAGTATCCGCAGGTATACTGCATCCGTTTGTCCAGCATGTTCCGGTAAAGGTCATTGCCGATGTCATAATGGTGTTTGCCCACTGCAAATGCCCTTTGAATGGTCTGCAGATTGAATATTTTTGCCATAAGGGCATTCATGGCTGTCATCCGGTCCTGTTTGACCTGGCCGGGAATATCGGCACGAAGTGTTTTTTCTATGAATGTATCCAGGGCTTTGCATTCCCACCATGCATCCATATAGGATTCGCCCATCCCCAAGGCTGGAGAGGCCAGAACCCGCTGATAGAATTGATCGTTTTTGACCTGGATATCAAAGGGCCTGTCTCCGTTCACACGGATACCGGCTTTGTCCATCATATCTGAAAAGACTTTTTTTGCCTGCGCCATCTTCATCTGTTCCTCCATATAAGCGCGTCTGGTTCGGGTAAAGCAGCAACTGGCTGTTTTATAGCGGATATGTTTTGAAGAATCAAGGCACAGGTTTTTCCCGGTAACTGCATCAGCGGTATTTTTCACAGAATGCCTGTGTGATTTCCCACAGATCAGGGGTCAGCAGGTTTTTCACAAGGGATTGCATCTCAGGGGAAACCCCGCCGAAAAAAGCCTCTGCCATGCCGCCGGCAATGCAGGCCAGGGTATCGCTGTCCCCGCCTAAAGACACGGCATTGCGGACAGCATCTTCATAAGAGGCGGCTTCCAGAAAGCAGATGACGGCTTCAGGTACAGTGCCCTGGCAGGAGATGTCAAAGGTGTAGGACGGGCGGATCGCATCAATGGTCCGGTTCAGGTCATACCCGAACTCCCGGGACAGGCGGGCTTTAATGTTTTTTTTACTGTGGCCGGTTCTGGCAAGAAATATGGCAAGGGCTGTGGCCTGGGCTCCCTTGATGCCCTCCGGGTGGTTGTGGGTGATGGCCGCGGTATTTTTTGCCTGGTCCAGGACTTCTTCTTCTGTGGAAAAGGCAAACCCCACCGGACTGACCCGCATGGCAGCCCCGTTGCCCCAGCTATTGCAGGGCTGTGGATTTTCTGCATGGAGCCAGCGGATAAAACTGGCACCGTAACCTGCATGGGGATGGCGCAGGCCGATTTTTCTGACCGATGCCAGGTAGGATCGGTTTGAGAGGATGGCATCTGCAATGGCTGCCGTTAGAACTGTATCGTCGGTAAACCGGCACTGGTCATCAAACAAGGGGAAGTTTTTGGTTTTTATGGGGTGATGTTCATAAATGGATCCGATGATATCTCCTGCAATGGCACCGATCATGGTGTTTTGCCTCCTGTTATGCTTGTTTTATTACATACACTGGCCCATGGATGGCCTGTTTTGAATTGGTAACACAGGTGCCGGTCAAAAACAGCGTAACGAAAAGGGATGCCCGGGCAATAAATTTTTTTGTATCTGTAACCTATCTGTAACTTATATTCCATTATATTACCATAACGAGAGCTTCTAATTCAAAAACTATTTGTATCCCGGATTTTAATGGTGGCAGCTGCCATTTTATTCATACCATTAACTTAAAAAGGGGGTCGTGATGAGAAAGGGCATGATTTTTTTTCTGGTTGCAGCATTGTCTTTATATGCTTTTACCGCTTGGGGGTCTGAGATAAAAAAGCAGGCCTCTGCTGAAGGGTATGTTGATCTGGTAACCATGCATCGCTATATTAAAAACATTGATGGAACCTATGATGAGTACACCCGCAAAGGAGAGTTTTTTAAAACAGTTTCCGCAGATCTGCCCCTTCTTTTAGAAAGAAGCCATGTGGTTCCCATAAAAGACAATTGTTATCTTCTGTATGTTAAAAAAAGGTTTTCAAAACAGGATAAGGCCATGGTGCTAAAATCTGCACCGGAATCCCATCCCGAGGGATGGCTTTTGGAAAAAGCGCTGGTGGATGTAAGGCATGCTTCGCCTTATTAATATTTGATAATTTTGCAAAAAAAATTGTGCTGCAAGTGCTTTTTGTGTTTTTCGGTTATGGGGAAGGTATCAGAGCCATTTTAATCAAGGGCACTTCCGCTGATACCTTTCCCCATTTATCCAGATTTTTGTGATGATTTTTAAATGAAAGAACTGGGCAAGTTTCTGAATTCTTTCATGATTTGTTGGTCCTGCCAGACCATGGTTTTTGTCCAGTAAAAGTTGTCAAAGTGAGAAGTGCCATGAATTTGTCCTGGAGCGCGACAAAACGGCTGCAGAAAAGAAAAGACTTTTTCAGATGTGTTTCTACGGTTTTTTTCACCCAGGGCGTAGAACGTTTTTGCCATCAGCAGATGGCCGCTTGTCAGCATCATCTTGGTTCCACTCTGTGTCACTTTTTCAAAATATGCCAGAGCATGATACCTGCAATCGGTGATATTTTCCGTTAAAAGGTGCAGCCAGAAAAAAGCATAATGGTAAAAGCTCTGATTCCAGAGCCCCTCGTGACTTAGATTTGGTGTCACTTCTTCTAAAAGTTTCTTTGCTGTATCGTATCTGCCAAGGCCCATGGCACAAAGGGCGGCATGGACCCGGAGTCCTAAGAAAAAAAGGAAAATACCGGTCTCTTTTTCCACTTTCATGGCCTGGCGGGCAGCAGTCAATCCCTTTTCAAAATTTGCACTGAGCCATGCATGAAAGATTTTTAAATCCAGAAAAGTAATATATGACAGGGGTGCTGTCTTTTTATGGGTCACTTCTTTGAAGATCTTGAGAAGGTGCTCAGCAGCACAGAGATCGCCCTGTATCATTCTCAAAAAAATAAGTGGAGAAAAAATCTGAAGTGCGAGGTTAGCATCCTTTGTCCCATGAAGCATCTGCCACGCCCGGTCACTCCATTTTTTTACATCAGCTGGATCATTGCCTCCCAGGAGCAGGGCAAGAAGCATGGAGGCCGTGAGTTTCTGGATCACTTCAGGTGGACCGGCAATCCCGAAACGCGCTTCCAGTATCCGGCATTTTTCAAAATACCGGTCAAATTCCCTGAAAGTATTGAACTGAAATGCGATTGCATCCAGCATGCCGGACAAAGACATAAAGCAGCCTGCTGGATCTGCTTGTGCTTCAAATATGTCGAGTGCTTTTTGAAACAGAGTTTTTGCCTGGTCAGGGGCAGTTGGTATTTTGCATGCGCCTTTCCAGAAAATTAGCCATGGTTGTGTTATAAAAATTTCCTGGGGAAATGCATTAATCCATGTCTCTATTGTTTGAACACGCCCTTGGGATACCAGTATGGGTGCCTTATCAAGAATCAGATGCATGGCTTTCATGAAGTTAAGGGAGCGGATATATAAAGTGATGGCATCTTCTGTTTTCCCTTCTTCTGCAAGAATGGACGCCGTTTGAATCAATAGTTCATGATGTTCGGACAAGGAGAAAAATAAGGGTGCCTTTTTTTGAAGGAATTCCTGGAACAGCGGATGAAAATGGTATTCAGGGGGACTGTTCATAGAGACAAAAGTGAATCCGTTTTTTTGGATCAGGGTTTCAAGTACACGGCATGCCAGTTTTCCTCCCAGAGTCTGGGCAGCATGCAGGGAAATCCGGGAAAGATAAGATAATTTTACAAGAATGGTCTGGATATCAGGTTCAAGGTTGTCAAAAATGGTTGTACCAAGATAATCAAATATTTCTTCCGGGGTCTGTTGAACAAGCAGGTGTGGTTCCATATCATCATTTGTTTCTTTTTTCAGCAAAACCAGCAGCAGCCCGGCAATCCACCCATCGGTTTTTTGATGCAGATCTGAAATGACGGTATTCGGATATGTGGTGCCTGTGGTATAGTGGATAACCTCTTTGACCTCTTTTTTTTGAAATTGCAAATGATGCCAGTTCAGCATGCGCAAGGTACGGTTTGCCCTTGCACGGGCAAATACAGCAGGCGGCTCTGTCCGGCTGCAGATGATGATGCTGATTTTGCCATGCAGTATGTCTATGGCGTTGCACAGCACTTCATGGAGCCGGGGGTATTCTCCTGCTGCCTGATAGTTGTCCAGAACAAGGGCAAGGGGATGGGGTACATGCTGTGAAAACAGGTTGAAAAACCGGTGTGTGAAAATGGAAGTTTTTGGAAAGAACTCCTGGGTAAAAAATGGGAGAGAAGAAGCGGTATCAGTTGAAATTTTTTTCCATGCTTTGCTCATATAATAAAAAAATGAGGCAATATCCGTATCTGTCTGGTCAACACTATACCAGATGCAGGAAATGTCAGTTGTATAGAGAAAACTGTTAATAAGCGTGGTTTTGCCGGATCCTGCAGGTCCACAGATCCATAAAGCACAGGTCCCCACAGATTCTGCCAGAATGGAAAACAGACGGGTTCTGGGGCAGGTCGGTTGTAATCTGGGGCGTGAGAGCTTTACCGGAAAAATTTCTTTTTGCAGACCCAGTCTGGTATCCATTGGTTTTTCCACATGGTTGTTGCATCTCATATGCCCAGGTTGGGAGATTCTGCTTCAGAAAAGAAAGAACATTGTGCTGAAATTTACCCGGCGGCTGATATATACTGTATAACCTAAAAATTTATGGCGTGCGCTTTGTCTGCACGCATAATTGAATTTATTTTATACTTTTCACAGATCCAGTGTCAATAGTTTTTTCAGGAACAGCCGGCACAGGTCAAATATTCACAAAAGTTTGGTTGTTCTGCCTGAAATGTAATAGCGGCACATCAGAGATTCTGTTACTGTGAGTGCGTATGTAGGACGAATCCTCATAAAGCCTGTAGAACCTGGGAAAGGGCAATGCATAACATTGCGGACAGACAAAATGACGAATTTCAACTTCATGATACCTGGCAGTAAAACTTTTCCAGTTTTTTTTGTCATTTCGGATCTTATGACAGTGGGCACACTTTTCCATTTTTCATTCC
>JAABSS010000007.1 GCA_011390235.1 Desulfotignum sp. | reverse complement strand
GCTGTCATGGGGGTGGAAGATGCACTCAAGGGCCAGGTGCCTTTGGGAATGCTGGTGCTCAATGCCGGGGTGGACCGGGACCATGATGAACTGATCAAAGAAGTGGTGCAGCGGGTCAGGGACACTATCGGTCCTGTGGCGGCCTTTAAAACCGCCACCGTGGTCCAGCGCCTGCCCAAAACCCGGTCCGGCAAGATCCTGCGGGGCACCATGCGCTCCATTGCAGACAAAAAAGAATATAAGGTACCTGCCACCATAGATGACGATACCATCCTGGATGAAATCACCGTCTCACTGGGAAAGATCGGATATGGAAAACAAGCATGACAACCAAGCATATATACATGAATACAAATGGAAGGGAGGTGGTGTGATATGCCCTGATTATCCGACAATTATTTGATAATCAAACAAGATCCGGTCATTTCATATAAAATGAGACAAGAGGAGGAAAAAATTATGGATCCAAAAGTATGGGTATGGATTTTTCTGGGACTGTACATCATTTACTGCTTCTGGTGGGGCCTGAAAGGATTTTTCACTGAAAAGACAGCTTCGGGGTATGGCATCGCCGGCCGCTCCATTCCGTTCATCGCATTTTTGATGGCGGCAACTGCGGCATCGTTTTCCGGGTGGACTTTTATCGGTCATCCCGGTTTGATCTGGAAAGCAGGGCTGGTGTATGCATTTGCATCCTTTTATGTGCTCACCATTCCCATTACCGGGGCATTTTTTGCCAAAAGAAACTGGCTTATGGGCAAGCGCTACGGGTTTATCACTCCGGGTGACATGTTTGCCTATTACTATAACAATGAAGCGGTTCGCTGGCTCACGGTTCTGGCGGCGTTTCTGTATTCCATTTTCTACTCAGGGCTCCAGCTCATTGCTGCAGCCAAACTGTTCTACTGGACAGCCGGCGTGCCCGAAACCATCGGGTTGATTTTCATGGCCTTTATCGTGTGGTTCTATGTGGTCACCGGTGGTCTCAAAGCCTCCACCTGGGTGGGGGTGCTGCAGTTCTGCCTCCTGGTGGGGGGCATCATCCTGCTGGGATTTTACACCATCACAAGTCCCCTGTTCGGCGGGTGGTCCGGATTTGTGGCTTCCATGGGCGGCCTTGAAGAAAAATACATGAAGGTGCCGGGCCTGATTCACTTCGGCCTGGGCAGCGGCGGGTGGACCGCGGTGATGATCCTCACCTACATGTTCGCCCTCATGGGGATCCAGTCATCCCCGGCCTTTACTCTGTGGAACTTCGGTCTTGCCTCTCCCAAGCCCCTGGCCTGGCAGCAGGTGTTCATGTCCACCTTTGTGGTGGGTCTGGCCCTGTTCTTTTTCACCGCGTTCCAGGGCATCGGCGCCCGTATTCTGCTGGAAGCCGGTAATCTGGCCGCTGAACTGGGCGGCGAAGCAATGACCAACGGCGATGTAGTGCCCATACTCATGGTCAAATTTATGCCCGGTCCGCTCATGGGCCTGGTGTTCATGGGTGCCATTGCAGCCATCCATTCCACGGCAGCCCCCTATATCGGCACCGGCGGCACCATTATCCAGCGGGATGTGTGGTGGCGGTATGTCAGAAAACAGGGCGGGTCCCATTCCGAGCAGATCTGGACCAACCGGATCTTTGCCACCATCTTGACAGTGGCCGCGGTTGTGGTCTCTTTGACCGCCACCGATGCCATCGTCATGATCGGCGGATTTGCCACGGCATTCGGTACCATCATGTACATCTGCCTGTTAGGGGTGCACTGGGGATTCAAATTCCCCAGCATCGGCGTGGTCCTGGGACTGCTAGCCGCCATCATCGCCTGTTTTCTCACCTATTATGTATGGCAGTATCCTTTGTCCATCCATACAGCAGGCTGGGGTATTTTCGTAGGACTGGGCGTGGCCTATCTGTGCCGGGGTCTGGGCATGAAAGACAGTGAAGAGACCATTGCCCGGCAGAAAGAGGTCAGGGAATGGCTCAACTCCATTGACGGTCCCTCTGAAAAAGGCAAACGCTGGCGGGGTTACATGAAAATAGCTGTCCCGGTCTGGTATCTCATGGCGTTGGGACCAGGGGTCCTCATCGGCAACAATGCCATTTCCTTTGCCGGGTTTCCGCCCATCTGGTCCTGGCAGATCATCTGGTGGATACTGGGTATCATACTGATGTGGGGCCTGTGTTTTAAAGCGGAAATGTCCACCACATCAGCCGAGCAGATCAGACGGGCGGATGAGGAAACCATGGATGTTACCAAGGAAGCTGATAATTGATTTGACAACCTTATAAATCAAGGAGATTCACCATGGAACTGGAAGACAAATACCTTATTGCAACCCTCATTTTCTGCGTACTGTTCGTGGCCTCATTCGGCTGGGGATGGTGGGGATAATCACATATCATAATCTATAATACCAGGAAGAATTCCGGACAAAGCCCTTTGTCCGGAATTCTTTATTTTTTGTACCCATGACCCTGAGCCACCGATTCTGGATATTCGCCCTGGCAGGTGCGGGCATCATTTTCCTGATTTTCGCAGGTATGGCTGTGTATATCTGGCTGCACCTGACCCCTGACCAGGCCAAGGCAGTGACAGCCATCTGTAAAAACCATACCGTGGTGCTGCTGGGCGGATTTCTTCTGCTGTGCCTGGTGTTCTGGGCCGCATCAGACCTGGTGTATGCCAATTACATCAAACCGGTGAAAAAAATATCTGCCGAAGTTGCCATGATCTATGCATCCAACCCTGCTTTGCGCATCCCTGTGAGAGGAAATCTGGACATCCAGGCCCTGGCCAGAACCATCAACACCTTTGCCGACATATTTGAAAAACAGGACCAGACCATTGCCCACCAGGTGCTGGCTGCCAGAAAAGAAACCGAACAGGAAAGAAACCTGCTGGCCGCCATCATGGGAGAACTGCCCCAGGGGGTGATCATCTGCAACACCAGCGGCCGGATTCTGCTGTACAATTCTCTGGCCAAAAAAATATTCACCCCCACCACGGACCTGAAAAAAACCGAACATTTCATGGGCCTGGGCCGGTCCATTTTTCACCTGGTGGACAAGGATCTCATCGCCCATGCCATGGAAGAGATCACAGAACAGCTGACATCAGGGGAAAACAGTGCAGGTTCCTATTTTATCACCCCGGTTTTCACCCATTGCCTGATCAGTGTGGAAACCATACCGGTCCTGGACAAAAACAACCAGATGACCGGATTCATTCTGGCATTCCAGGAGATCTCCCAGGATATCAAAAAATATGAATCCATCCAGAACCATCTGGCACAGTTTCACCAGGCAATGGAAAAACATACGCCTGCAGCAGAGGGTTTTCACAAACTGTCCGATACCATCCAGGATATTTTTCTCTCCCGCCTGCCCTTAACCCGGCTGGATCTGGCACAATTTCTTTTCCGGGTGCAAAAACTGTCAGGCCATCTTCATGATATCCGGATCAATGTATATAACCGGGCACAAAACGAACGGATCATGGCAGACACCTATTCTCTGACCCAGGCGTTCGTGTTTTTGTTCAATGCCCTGGCCCGGCTCACAGGCCGGTCGGAATTCGACCTGGCAGCGTCAACCGACCATGACCGGATCAGGTGTGATATTACCTGGGAAGATACCCCTGTAAACATTGCAGACCTTGAAACCATCAAGTACCAGCACATCAATACCCTGCCCGGATTTGAATCGGTTCTCAAACTCAACAACACCCGGTTTGACATCCTGGTTTCTGATGAAAACACCAGTGCCCATATCATTTTGTCTGTCAGAAAAAGCGCTGAAACATCGGTGGCGGCAAAACACCGGATACCGGTCATGGCAGGGTCCCGGCCGGAATTTTATGATTTTGACCTGTTCCAGTTCAAAGACCGGGACAAAAGCCTGCTGGATACCCGGTTAAAAGAGATCTCCTATACGGTTTTTGATACGGAAACAACCGGTCTGAATCCGGAAGGCGGAGATGAGATCATTTCCATAGGTGCTGTAAGAATAGTGAACAACCGGGTCCTGTTCAAGGATATTTTTGAAGAACTGGTGGACCCCAGGCGGGATATTCCCATGGCATCCTACCGGATTCACGGCATCAACCATGAAATGGTGGCGGAAAAAGACCCTATAGAAAAAGTGCTGCCCCGGTTCCGGCAGTTTGTGGCCGACACTGTTCTGGTGGGACACAATATTGCCTTTGACATGAAAATGCTCGCACTCAAGAAAAAAACAACAAACATACAGTTTACCAACCCCATTTTAGATACCCTGCTTTTGTCCGCTATCCTGCATCCCATCCATGAACAGCATGACATGGAAAACATTGCAAAACGGCTGGGCATAGACATTATCGGCCGGCACACAGCCCTTGGGGATGCCGTTTCCACGGCACAGATCTTTTTAAAACTGATCCCTGTTTTGAACAGCAACGGCATTCTCACCCTGGGGGATGCCATCACTGCATCAAAAAAATCCTATTATGCAAGAGTAAAATATTGATTAATCGGTACAACACATGGTAGGGCTGGAAGTACTTATGCAAAAACAGGTTAATCTTACAACCGGAGGCGAGTTCATGAATAAACCCTGGCTGATCGTTGCAGGCCTATTTTCCGTTGCCCTGTCAATTGTGCTTTTCTGTGTAATATTCGGCAGTTATACCAGCATGCTGCGGTCCAAAAACCGCATCAATGCTGGCAAAGATCTTATGGTTACCGCCTGTATGGACCAGCTGCAACTTGTCCATCAACTGCTTTCCCGGGCACCGGAGACCATAGACGGCCAGGAGATTTCCCGAATGGAGGAGAATGCCCGACAGATTCAGGCCATCCTGACCCGGTTCCAGGCATCTGATGCCCCCCTTGACCCGGATCTTGTGACCGCCTTTGAAGAGACCCAGGCCCGTCTGGCAAAAGACATGGACAGCCTGACAGCTGCAATGGGGAAAAACCACTCCCTGTCCAAAGAGATGGCAGGCCTTTACCTGAAAACCATCTATTCTGCCAGGCGCTACAACAAGGAGGCTGCATATTTTAAAAACAGAAAAACCGTTTTCCCCGGGTTTCTCACCGCCAGATGGTTCAACCTGGATCATCTGGATTTTCCCTTGATTGATGTGACCTGTTTTGCACCATGGGGGCTGAAATGAAAGAAGAACACTCCCAACTAACATTTTTCAACCAGCCGGTATCTGCCATCTTCCGGCCCAATATCGTCACCTGTCCCATGGACACGCCGGTGAAAACAGCCGCCGGAAAAATGAGTCGGAACAATGCCGGTGTCATCCTGGTAAAAGATGCAGACCGGCAGATCACAGGCATTGTCACGGATGCAGACCTACGGCAGAAAGTGCTGGCACAGGACCTGGCCCCTGACACCGCGGTTTCTGCGGTGATGTCATCGCCGGTGATCACCATATCCGCGGACTGTCAGGTATTTGAAGCCTTCTTGACCATGATTGACAAGGACAAGCGCCACCTGGCCGTGTGCGGAAAATCCGGAGATATATCCGGCATCATCTCTGAAAAAGACCTGATCGTCGCCCAGACCAAGGCCACATTTTTGCTGTTGAAATCCGTGACCTCCGCTGAAAAGATGGCTGATCTTGAAAATATCCATGCAAAACTGTGCCGTATGCTTTTAGAACCCATCAGCAACGGGGTGAACCCGGAACATGTCACCCGGCTGATCACCACCTTTTCCGATGCCATCCTGGAAAAAATCATGGCCTTTTCCCTGGCGGAAACAGGGCCCCCTCCCTGTGCATTCGTTTTTCTGACCATGGGATCGGAAGGCAGGGAGGAACAGACCCTGGTTTCTGACCAGGACAATGCCATTGTGTATGCAGACCCGGCATCAGAAACAGATGCAAAAAAGGCCAAAGTATATTTCACACATTTGGCAGAGCTTGTCTGTTCCCGGCTGGATATGGCCGGCTACCGGTTCTGTGATGGGAACAACATGGCCCAGAACCCGAAATGGTGCCAGCCCCTGTCTGTCTGGAAACAGTATTTTCATACCTGGATCCGCAAGGCCAAGCCTGAAGACCTGTTGTATTCCAGTATTTTTTTTGATTTTAAAGGCACCTATGGTGATCTGTCCCTGTCTGAACAGCTCAAGGATTCCCTGTTTGCATCCCTCCAGGGATGGTCCGGCTTTCTGCGGAACATGACGGAAAACGCCCTGTATTTCAGGCCTCCCATCGGTTTGTTCGGCAAACTCCGGGTGGAATCGGAAGGCAAACACAAAGATTCCTTTGACATCAAGTATGCCATGCTGCCCATCACGGACGTCACCCGGGTCTATGCCCTGAAAAACAATATTTATCAGACCAATACCCTGGCCCGAATGTTCCGGCTGTACACCACACATGCCATCACCGGCAAAGAATACCACAACATCGTCCAGTCCTATAATTTTCTGATGAAGATGCGGTTCCGCCGCCAGATCACCAATATCATGGATGAAGGCACCCCGCCGGACAATTACATCAATCCGGACAATCTGTCCCACCTGGATCGGCATATGCTCAAAGAAATTTTCAAGACCATTGAAAGTTTCCAGCAGAAACTGAACTTGGAGTTCACCGGGGTGGTGTAATTCCTTCTCAAAAACCCGGCTGACCAGTCTATAATCTGAATGTTATAATCTGAATGTTTTTTTACACAAATCACAGGAACTGGTGGCTGCCATTTCCCGGCAGTGGACGCATTTTTCCGACAGGTACCGGTCTTTGCCCTGTTTTTTTTTGCAATTGGGACAGGTCCAGTCTTTTCTGGTGGGAATCACCCTGGCGCAATGGGGACACTTTATGGGAAACTTTCTGAATACCAGAAACATCAGTCCTGAGATGACGAAAAACGGGCCCATGAGCTTGAACTGCATACTGTCGGCAAACTGACTGAAATCAGAAGAACTCGACAGGATGACAAACATGAGAAATGCAATGCAGGTAATGGCCAGAAACTTGAACCGAAAATGAAAAAACACAGAAGGCAGCGGTTTTTCTTCCATAAAATCACTCCTTGTTGCAAAGATGAAACAATCTGGGCAGAAGCAGTTTCTCCAGATCCCGGCGCTGCTGCTCAAACCCTTCAGAATTATCAACCGGGTCCAGCACAACCTCGGGCCCAAAGGTGATACATACCCGGGAAAACGGTCTGGGCAGCATGAACCGGTCCCAGGAATGAAAGAACCAGGCATTGTCTGCCGTCACCGTAAACGGCACCACCCTGGCCCCGGCTGCATGGGCCATGCGGATGACCCCGGGTTTTATTTTCCCCATGGGGCCCCTGGGACCATCCAGAATATGGGCGCCGAATCCGTATTCTTTTAAATGGGCGATCATGGCATGCATGGCTTCTTTCCCCCCCCGGGAAGAAGACCCGCGCGGGGTATGCCATCCCACCCGGTTGGCCACCCCGGATATGAGGTCCCCGTCATGGCTTCGGGAAATCATCAGCCCGGGGTTGTAGCCGGCATAGGTTTTAAAATGCCTGATGGCGGAAAAAAACTGCTGGTGCCAGGTGCACAACAGCACAGGAATCCCCTGATCCAGAAGTTTTTTCCAGCAGTCTTCATTTTCAACCCGAAGCCGCAGGGTTCTGCTGTATC
>JAABSS010000006.1 GCA_011390235.1 Desulfotignum sp. | reverse complement strand
AGTATCTGCGCAACTGTCACCTCTCCTTCCAAAGGCAGACAATGGATCTGTCTGGCCCTTTCTGACATATCAACTTCTTCTGATTGAAAATCCAGATATCTTGTGCCGATTTTCCCGATTTGGAGCGCCATCCGAAGGTGCTCTTCACTCTTGCGCAGTTTTTCCTCGGTCTGCCGGAGCCGCAGAAGTGCCACATTGCTTTTGGTCACCACCGCATCCACCTCCTGGCTTCTGAGTGCTTCCACAATGTTTTCCGCATCATGCAGTCTTTTTTGCAGTTGTTCCATATTATCAGGCATTGTTTTACTCCAAAGGCAGGTTTAAAGCGGCCCGGACTTTTTTGCGGTTATTCAGGTTGCCTATCACCATGATGTCAGGGTTTGCATTTTTTATCAGCAGGGTCGGGGTCAAAAGAATATTATGCGCTGCAGCAGTGTCAAAATCCTCCATAACATCCACTATCTTCACTTTGGCCCTGCCTTTGAGTTCCTGTTCACACAGGTCGGTCAGATTCTTTCTGGCCATCATGGAATTGGGTTCATTACCGGCGACAAACAAGATGAACTCATAATATTTTTGTTCTTTAAAATCCCCAGCAAGTGATTTTCCGTTCATCTTCCTTATCCTTCCTGGTTTTTTGTTTGTTCACCCTTATTTCCAGAGGATGCCAACTCAATTCCCCGACCGGTAATAACAAAATCATGGTATCTCATGGAATGGTCTGAACCCCGGGACTTGACCACCAGAAGCCTGCGGGCAAGCCTTGTGCCCTCATCCACGTAATGGAGGGTCACCAAAGTATCGACCAGGGAAGCAATCCTGTGCCCGGTGATTTGCAAGACCTGATCCATCATATCAATTTGATTCGTATACAGGCAGGTTGTTTCTCTTTTTCTGCAGATAATAATCAGGCGCAAAAGCAAATCAAAAGCCGCCTTTTCAGAATCCATCCGCCTGCATGCGGATATGGCATCAACAACAAGATGGTTCGGATCAAACGCATCGATTGCATCAGATATCCAGAGCAGGTGTTGTTCAATCCCGGCGGATTCCGGAAGCAGGGAAAGCAAACACAGCCGGTTTGCATCCACATCCTGCTGCAGATCGATTCCTATGCTTTTTGACCGGGAAAACAATACATCCGGGCTCTCCTCAAAAGATATGTATAGCGTTTTTTCACCGCGGCTGCAGGCTGCCCGGGTAAAAGTTGTGGCCAGCGTGGTTTTGCCCGAACCACTGGGGCCTGAAAAAATGATGCTGGAACCTTTGAAAAAACCGCCTCCCATAATCTTGTCAAAGAAGGCATTTCCGGTGGAGACACGTTTTTTATGTACCGCATAATCCAGTGACCCCGCAGAAACAGGCATCAGTACAACGCCATTGGGAGAAATAATATAGGGGTGTTCATTGCTGAGAAAATCAGACCCCCGATATTTAATTACATTCAATCTTCTGGTGCGGACCTGTCCTATTGTTCTCTGGTCCAGGGAGATGATGCAGTCAGCCATAAAGTCCAGAAAAGAATATGACTCTTTTTCCAGGGCCATGGATTTAACTGTGAGAATTGTCGTCAAAGACTGTTTCCGGAGCCAGTCATTTAAAATATACATCTCTTCCTGCTCACGTTCAGAATCACCAAAAATCCGCAGGAGCACATCCACGGCATCCAGTACAATTGTTGTTGCTTTCAGTGCATCAAGGTTTCCTTTGATGAGTGTCAACAAACCCTGGATGGTAAAATCCCCGGCCCGAACAGCTCCGTGGGGAATCTGAAAATTCAGGATCTTCAATTTTCTGGACTGCTCCAAGTCGCTCATGTCCAGTCCGATGGACAAAGCATTGGCCCGTATATCATCTGCCTGCTCCTCAAAAGAGAGGAACAAGCCGGGTTCGCCGGTCAGGGCGCTGCGATAAAGAAATTCCATGGCCAAAAGTGTCTTTCCCGTGCCCGGTCCACCGCTGAACAGTACGGTATGCCCCTTTGGCACACCCCCATGAAGGATTGCATCCAGTCCCCGGATGCCTGTTGGTACTTTTGGAATTGATTGTCTTGCAGTATCAGGTGCAGCAGAAGCAGTCAAATCAGATACATTCATGTGAAATTCTCCGATCTCTTTACCTTAATGTTTTTACTGTGGTTCAAAAAATATCTTTTTTATATTCACTGTCACCTGTGACAAACCGTTAACCAGAGAACTTTTGTCAAATAATGGTGAAAAATACCAGAGTTTTTTTCATTGTGCAATCATTATTCACAAAGGATGTAATGGTGGCCGTTTCTGTCAAAATAAAAGTATCCCGGGCCTGGCGCACCGGTTTGCCCGGTGCGCCATCATCAGGTGAACAGAACAAGTTTCTGTGGTCCTCTTTTGGTTCGCTTTGATGCAGGAAATAATTTGTGATTGGGCAAGGTATCAGCCCGGACATGGTGTTTAGAAACGCAGCAGAGCAGATTTTTGAGAGGTTGTAATCTGCCCTGCTGCCAGACGGGATTACCGGAATTTGCCGACAGCTTTTTTAACGCCGTCCGCCAGATCCTTCCAAGCCTTCGTGCTGCTGTCACGCAGTTTCTTCCAGGCGCCGCTTCCTGACTCGCGGACATCATTTAATTTGGATTTGGCATCAGCCTGCAGGTCCTGGAGTTTTTCTATTTCCTTTTCAAACTCCGCTCTTGCTTCTTTGCTCATATCCTTGCTTTTTTCCTTCATTTCCTCGGTCATGACTTTCAGTTTTGCCACCCGTTCTTCCATTGCCTGGATGTATTTTTGCTTGTCCTCTTCAGGTTTAACGGTTTCAGCGGCAGAATACTCTACTTCAAGCCTGTCCATCAGACCCTGGCGAAACTCTCTTCCTTCATTTACGCGGTCTTTTTCTTGTGTCATCGATATTCCTCCTTAATAATTTCCATAGGTTATTTTCAGATATTAAGCAATTTTTGCTTTTTACTGTTATTATATTCACCATTATTATTGAAAACCCTGTTATTGGCAATACAGGTTTTTCTGCATATTGGAAGGTAAAGAGCATGTAGAAGAACATGCCGGTTCCCCAGCACCTGAAACAGATCCTAAAAAAACTGACAAACGATCAACACAAGGATCAGAGTGCTGAGGATATAGGCGAGCAGGCCATGAATCCGTCACCGGCAATAAGCGAGAGATCCAAGATGGTGAGAATGGCAGATGAAATCAGGAAAAAATGTCTATAACTTAGGCAAATACAGGAATCTACCCATTGCAGTTACCACAGAATAATGTGTTAATCTCACAGTCACATGACATTTACAGATATATGACATTAACACATGTTCCGGTTCAGGACAGAGCATACTATCGAAGGCTTCTGGCTGGCACCTGAAAATCAGCAGGTGCGCACCTGGACCGACCACCAGGCTATCAATCAGATAATGCTGGCCACCAGTCTGCTCCCTGACGGGTATCTCAATTTGTGAAAAAAGGAAGAAAAAACATGGGCAAACCAAATTCTGAAAAGAAAAATATCATAGACAAATCTCCGACATGGCTGCGCCTGCTGTTGTTTTTTGTTTTCTGGATTCTTATTTCTATTGGCTATACAAGCTTCATGGCGGACAAGCAGATTGAGGATATTGCCTACTCTGAATTCAAGCAAAAAGTTGCAGCAGGTGAAGTTGCCAGCATCGAAGTAAAAGGCCGGAAGATAACCGGGCAATATGCTGAAGAGGAAAAAGAGGCACCAGATGAAGAAAAGGCCTCAGAAAAAGAAGCAGCGCCAGATAAAAAAGAGACACCAGAGGAAGCCAAAGGCACAGACCAGCCGGACCCTGAACCCGATGCTTTTTCCACGGTGATGCCGACTTTTGAAGATCCCGAGCTGATGCCGCTTTTAGAAAAAAACCAGGTGGAAATACATGCGGAACCCGATGAAACTAACTGGCTTGCCAGGGGATTGATCAGCCTTTTGCCCTGGCTGCTCCTTATCGGATTTTTTGTTTACGCAAACAAAAAGATGAAAGATCAGATGGGGGGACTGGGCGGGCCCAAAGGAGCGTTCGGGTTTGGTAAATCCAAGGCAAAAAAAATTCAAAAAGAAGAAGTTGACGTTACTTTCGAAGATGTTGCCGGCCTGGAAAACGCCAAAAAAGAATTAAAGGAAATGTCAGATTACCTGCGCGATCCCTCTGCCTATCTTGACCTTGGCGCTGAACTGCCCAAAGGGATACTGCTGGTGGGACCGCCGGGTACGGGAAAAACCCTTATGTCCCGGGCAATGGCAGGAGAAGCGAATGTGCCGTTTTATTCCATCTCCGGATCCGAATTTATAGAGATGTTTGTCGGAGTGGGGGCTTCCCGGGTCAGAGACATGTTCCAGGTTGCCAAAAAAAATGCGCCGTCCCTGATTTTTATCGATGAGCTGGACTCCATCGGCAGGGTCAGAGGAACAGGGGTCGGCGGGGGACATGATGAACGTGAGCAGACCCTGAACCAGATTCTTTCCGAAATTGACGGGTTCGGCAAGCAGGAATCCGTCATTGTGCTGGCCGCCACCAACCGTCCGGATGTACTGGATCCGGCTTTGATACGCCCGGGACGATTTGACCGCAGGATCAGCCTGGAAATGCCCCAGAAAGAGGCAAGGAAACAGATTCTCAAGGTACATCTTAAAAAAGTGAAAAAAGCCGGGGATATTGATTATGATTCACTGGCCAAGGCCACAGTAGGCTTCAGTGGTGCTGATTTGAAAAACCTGGTGAACGAGTCAACGCTGCTTGCTGCCCGAAAAGACAAAAAACAGGTGGAAATGGAAGATTTTCATGAAAGCCGGGATAAAATCATGCTGGGGATCAAGCGCGAAGACAGGCTTTCTGATAAGGAAAAAAAGATGATTGCCTATCATGAAGCCGGTCATGCCCTTGCTGCTCTGCTGATCCCGGGAGCAGATCCCCTCAGCAAGGTAACCATTATCCCCCGGGGCAGATCTTTGGGTGCAACCGAACAGGTGCCGGAAGAGGACAGGCATAATCTGAGCAAGACATACCTGCTGAACAGAATTTGCATTATGGTAGGGGGCCGGGCAGCTGAGGAAGAGGTGTTTAACGATGTTACCTCCGGGGCTGGTGACGACCTGAAAAAGGCTTCCCAGCTGGCACGGCGGATGGTATGTCAATGGGGTATGAGCAAACAGGTCGGACTTATGGTTTTTAAAAAAGGAGAACCCCATCCGTTTCTCGGCAGGGAACTGACCGAGGATAAAGACTATAGCGAAGCAACCGCTGAGATAATCGATACTGAAGTTAAAGCCATTCTTCATAACAGCTATGAACAGGTGCAAAAAATCCTGCAGGAAAATCGCCAGAACCTGGATCTGCTTGCAAAAGAATTAATGGACAAAGAAACACTTACATCTGAGGAGATAGAAGAACTTCTGGATCTGCAGCAGGAAGAAAAATCAGAATAGTTCTGTTTTTGGACTATTCAGGCCCCAGCCAGAAATTGGTTCTCAGGGCCGCAGTTGCCGGATTGGAAAATACCTGATGTCACAGAGGCTCTGCTCCTGATGTCAGGAGGTCTGCACCTGATGTCAGGAGGTTTGACATTGTGCTATCACAGCTGGCTGTAAATCTCCTGGTATTCTTTGTAAAACCTTTCCGTATCTTCTTTGCGGCACAGTTGTGTCGCTTCGGTGATCAGGGTGGCTGTTCCGGCAGCCATGCCGTAAAGCAGGGCATCTGTCAAATTTTGTTTTCGCTGCAGGGCCAGAACCATGGCCCCCACAAAGCTGTCGCCCGCACCTATGGAGCTGACTTCATCGACCTTGTGTCCGGGGATGCGGATCTGCTCATTTTCAGAGGTAAGCAATGCACCATCCTTGCCCAGGGTGAGCACCAGCACTTCACACCTGCCGTTGGCAATCATGTCCCGGCATACCCTTTCCTGGTCCTTTTCCCGGTCAAGAGAACAGCCGCAGACATATTCCAGTTCCCGCTGATTGGGTTTGATCAGATAAATGTCCTGCTCCAGGGCGTGCCTGAGTGCATCTCCTGAGGTATCCAGAATTATCCTGGTGGGACTGTCCTGGAAAAGCGCTGCCACCCTGGCGTACAGATCATCAGGCGCTCCCGGAGGCAGGCTTCCCGATGCAACCACATAGTCTGCTGACCTGCCCTGTTCCGCTGTTTTCTGTAAACACTGCTGCCAATCTTGTTCACTGATTTTTGGACCAGGCAGGGCAAATCGGTACTGGTACCCGCTTTTTTTCTCCTGAACAGCGATATTTTGCCTGGTTGTGCCATCCAGAGAAACAGGTACACTTTTGACACCTTCTTCATCCAGCATGCCATCAATGCTTTTGCCGGTGCTGCCTCCTGCAAGAAACACAGCAGTAGAGTTGCCCCCCAGCCGGGTGATGGTGCGGCTGACATTTATGCCCCCGCCGCCGGGATCGATCATGACATTGCTGCAGCGCATTTTTTTGACAGGTTCAATGGTGTCCACTGCAGCATTTATATCGAGACTCGGATTAATGGTAAAGGTTATAATGGGATTGTTGTCATCCATAATTGTCTTTGCTCCCTTTTGATTTAAGGCGGTGCCTCATGTCGAAAAATATCATAGCGACAAACCTGCACACTGCGCTGTCAGCGGATGGCATGCAGCTCTTCTTCCACCACACCCTTGAAAAGATCCATTTTATAGGTATTTCCCAGAATCGGCGTGGCATCTTCCACCACTGCCCGGGCCGCTTTTTGAATGGTTGCGGCATCCAGTTTTCGGCCTGTGATGGCCTCTTCCACCGGCCGGCTCCGCCAGGGTGCCGGCGCAGCACCGGACAAGTACACCCGGCCCCTGGTGACGGTATCATTTTCTATTTCCAAAGCCAGGGCCAGTCCGGCAAGGGCAAAATCCCAAGACCTGCGGGCCCGGACCTTGCGGTAGGAACTTCGCAGGTTTTCGGCAGGTGCGGGCAATACAATATGGGTTACCACCTCTCCTGGTTGTAACACGGTTTCCGCCTGTGGATTTTCCACCGGCAGCAGATAAAAATCTTCCACCGGGATTGTCCGGCTGCCCTCCGGGCCGGAAATTTTGAGCTTTGCTGAAAGTGCGGCCAGGGGCGGGGCCGTATCGGAAGGATGGGTAATGATACAGATAAAATCATGTCCGAATATGGCATGAAACTGGTGTTCTCCGTCCAGGGCATAGCAGGTTTTCCCGCCTTTGCGCCGGCAGTGGAATTCTCCTCTGTAATACCAGCAGCGGGGCTTCTGGCAGAGGTTTCCGCCTATGGTCCCCTGGTTTCGAAGCTGGGGGCTGGCCACTTCAGACGCTCCCCGGGAAAGGCCGGGATATTTTTGCTGCACCAGTGGATTTTCCGCAAGTTCGGTGATGGTTGTCAGCGCACCGATGACCAGGCCCCCGTCTGCGGTTTCCCTGATTCCGTGAAGATCGGACAATGCATTCAGACTGACGATTTTGTCCACCTGCATAATACCATCGCGCAGGCACCCGATCAGATCGGTGCCGCCTGCATGGATGGCAGCGTTTTTCTCATTCAGATGCTTTACAGTATCTTGTAATGTATCCGGCCGGACATATGAAAATTGTGGTAGCACGGCTTATCCCTCCTTTATGGCTGTCAGGTGTC
>JAABSS010000005.1 GCA_011390235.1 Desulfotignum sp. | reverse complement strand
GGCACGCACATGTGTCTTATTTACAATGATGAAACAGAACGCCGCAAAATCATATCAAAATTCCTGGAGGGAGGGCTTAAAACCGGAGAAAAAGTTGCCTATTTTGTGGATGAAATCTCCCTCATGGATATATGTGTGCCTGGCTGGAAGAAATGGATATCGCTATACCGGAAAAAGATCTGGATTCCGCGTTCACAGCAGCAAAAATTGCAGGGGGTGGATTGGCTCATCCCTCACATGACACTTAAGCTCAATATGCCTACCTCCCGGGCAGTGGCTAACAGTCTATTCATGCTCCGGCCTGGCCGATGTCGAGGCAAGCGTGCCGATGACAGACAATTCCCGCTGGGGAGCGGCCTTTTTCTCTGTAGAGGCCCGCGTTGAATGAGAACCGTGGAAAAGTAAGGTTATGACCTGTGGCAGTATTGCTATTTGTGACAATAATATGCCGTGCCGCCGCAATCCACCCGTTGTAATTGTTCATTGATATCAAACAGCGTTTCCGTGGCCCCGATGATCAGGACGCCGTTGTCCTTCAAGCATGCGGACAGGCTTTGAAACAGTCTCTGGCGGTCTGTTTTACTGAAATATATGGCCACATTCCGGCAGAAAATGATATCAAATTTTCCATATTCAATTTCAGGCTGCAGCAGGTTCATTTTTTCAAAATACGCCATACTCCTCAGTTCATCTTTTATTTTCCAGTGTGGCTCTTCGCGGGTAAAATATGAATTCAACTGCGCAGGGTCCAACCCCCGGCTGACTTCATAATTGGAATACAGGCCGCGGCTGGCTTTTACGATGGCTGAATCTGAAATATCAGAGGCTTTGATTTTGATAGTATGGCTGGAAAAATTTCCTTTGAAATACTCCATAAGTGTTATGGCAATGGAATACACTTCCTGGCCGGTTGCGCAGGCACAACTCCAGATATTCAAGTGACCGGGCTTTTGTTCCTGGTTGACCTGCCAGGCCGGCAGTAATTTTTCCTTTAAAAGGGAAAAGGGCCTTTTGTCTCGAAAAAAAGAGGTTTCATTTGTGGTCATGAGATCCACTATACGGCTGGTCAATTGTGAGGAGTTCTTTGCTCCTGCAATCAGGTCTTCAAAAGAAGAAAGACAATATTCTTCCATAAGGGGTTGAAGCCTGCTTTCTATAAGGTAGGCCTTGTTTTTCTTCAGAACGATGCCACTGTGCCTGTGGACAATAACGGCCAGCTCCATAAGCGTTTTTATGGTTATCTTCATACCCCGACCCGCTGTAAAATCTGAGTTGCGATATGGCCAAGCGGCACAACCTGGTCAACAACACCGGCATTAATGGCTTCACCCGGCATACCGAAAACCACACAGCTTTGCCGGTCCTGGGCAATCACTTGGGCGCCCAGCCGTTTCATCAATCGCAGGCCGAGAACCCCGTCAGACCCCATCCCGGTCATGATGACGCCAAGGGCATGTTTTCCAAACACTTTTGATATGGACCGGAACAAATAGTCAACCGACGGCTGGCAGTGATTCTCCGGCGGATCATCATTGACTTCAAGCATGGATTTTCCACTAACCATTACAACTTTCATCTGCCTGCCGCCCGGGGCAATAAAAACGGTGCCGCGCGTAAGCGCCATATTGTTCTCAGCCTCTACGACTTTCACAACACTTTTTTGGTCAAGAGATTGCGCCAATGCTGCAGTAAAGTCCGATGGCATGTGCTGAACAATGACAACAGGGATACGCAATGCTTCGGGAAGGCAGGGAATAAGCTGTGCCAATGCTTTGGGGCCACCAGTGGATATACCGATGGCAACTATCTGGATGCGACCGCCCGCTGCCCGGGATGTTATTTTTCCCGGTGCAGCATTGCTGGTGAAAGGGTGTGGTATGGCCCGGCCTTTGTTAACCGGACATTGTAAAGGGTGTATCTGGGCCCTGATCTCTTTTACAACTCGGGCTAACTGATCGAGAAGAACCGTTCTGCTTTCCAGTGAATTTACCGTCCTGGGTTTGGTGATAAAGGTCAACGCACCAAGTTCAAGCGCTTTTAATGTTATGGCAGCCCCTTCTTTTGTATGGGCCGAAACCATAACAGTCTTCAAATCAGGATGATCTTCCCTGACACGTTCCAAGACCATGAGCCCGTCCAGTTCAGGCATGTCAAAGTCCAGGGTCAGCATGTCCGGTTTCAGCTGAGGAATTTTTGCCAATGCCACTTTGCCGTCGGTTGCCGTCCCGACAACTTCCACACCTGGAATATTGGAAAGAACATCTGACAGAACTTTCCTGTACATGACAGAATCATCAACCACCAGGACTCGTAATAAGCGTCTGGGCATCTGTGCCTTTATTTTTTGAGCAACTCTTCCAGGTCAAGAACAACCACCAGATCTTTTTCCATGCGATAGATACAGCTGATAAATGAACCACTTATCCCGTCAACATTTGACGGTGGAGTGGAAATGTCGAACTGGTGTGCATTCACAACATCGTAAATATTATCCACCAGCAATGCAATGCACTCCTCTTCATACCGGACAACCACCACCTGGGTGTCATCCTGAACTTCACTGGGGGGAATGCTGAATTTCTGGTGCAGGTCAATGACGGTGACAATTTCACCGCGAAGGTTGATCACACCCCGGACATAATCAGGGGCCCTGTGAACAGGGGTGATTTCAAAATTATGGTTGATTTCCTGTACGTGGCGTGTGTCAAGTCCGCAGAGCATTTCTCCGATTTGAAAAAGGGCGAGTTCCACATCCGGGCTTTCGTTGGCTGCATTCATCATTATTTTATCTCTGTTAAAATATTTTGTCTTAGACCCTGCTGTCTTATCCAAGATACTTTCTGACGCAGGCAATTATTTTTTCACGGTCCAGTTTTACCAGATAATCATTAATGCCGGCATCCAGCCCTTCTTTTTCTGCGGCATCTCCGGCCAGACTTGTGACTGCGATAATAGGCAGATTCCTGAACCGTTCATCAGCGCGGATCTTTCTGGCCATCTCCAGTCCATTCATATTGGGCATTTCAATATCGGTCAAAACGATATCAATTTTTTCCCTGTTCAATACCTCAAGTCCTTTTGCCCCATCAGTGGCTGTTAATGGTTTGTAACCGATCTCGGAGAGGAACGATACAACCTGGTTGAGAAAGAATGGGGAATCTTCAACCACCAGAATATTTGCAGGACTGTTCTCTGTAACTTTGGACTTCAACGCTTTTGTCCATTCGGGCATAATGGTGTCAACGACCCCGTAAAGATCGACAAGCAGCGTAATTTCGTCGTTAATAATGGTTGAGCCCATAATCCCCGGCTGCTTGTGGGTCATTTCATCGATAATATAGGTCCCGCTGATGATATCAATGATCTCCGACACAATAATGCCAACCTCCTTGCCGCTTATGGAGAAGACAATAATATAGCAGGTCGGGTTGTCTGTATGGAGTGCGCCGACATCGGCAACCTCGTCAATACTGAACAGGGGGAGGGGGCCGCCGCGGTATTGAATATTTTTTCGACCCCCGGTAATTTTGATCTCTTTTATCTTGCACGATTCTATTCTTGAGATCAGGTCCAAAGGAATGGCAATCTGTTCCTCAGGTGCATTACAGGCGAGCAGAAAAGACTGGGTGTCCTTCATCATTTTACTCTCAGCTCTCTGAAGGGCTTGTTCCTGAACAGATTTTGAAACGGTTCGCAGGTTCATGACATTGCTGATGCCGATGATATCTAAAATAAGCGCCACTTTGCCGTCACCCTGAACTGATGCACCCGCGTAGCACTCGCAGTCACGCAGGTGGGTGCCGACGGGTTTGACCACGATCTCTTCAGAGTCGAGCACCTGGTCTACAATCAACCCGTAATGGTAGTCGCCGACAGAGACCACCAGAACGTTATAGGCGCTCATAGGGCTGGTACGCCTGTCTGTGGTGGAGGCACGTTTTTCCTGGCCGGAGGACAGGGTTTCCTCCCTGTCCATCTGCCGGGATATTTTGTCGGCTTGGGCCTGCCGTCGATCTTCTGTGAGCGTCCGTCTGTCCAAAAACTGCTCACCGGTCTCGTCCGATACGTAATATCGATCTTTAATGCCAAGGACATCCGTCAGCTTGATCAGCGGCAAAAGCTCCCCTCTCAGACGCATCACAATAGCAGAATTGATTTTTTCAATCCGTTCCTTGACCTTTGCTGCAGGAATTCTCACCAGCTCTACCATATTGACTTGCGGAATCGCATACCGCTCTTTTTGCACTGCAACAATCAAACTGGGTATAATTGCCAGGGTCAAGGGCAGTTTAATGGTAATGATCGACCCTTTGCCCGGTATCGTATCAATATCGACAGTTCCGCCGACTTTGGATATGTTTGTATTAACCACATCCATCCCGACTCCCCGGCCGGAAATGTCAGTGATCTCTTTTGCTGTTGACATGCCGGGCAAAAAGATGAGATTTGCAACTTCTTTATCGCTTAATTCATCCAGGGCAGAGGATTCGCGCAGTCCCATGGTCAAGACCTTTTCCTTGACCCGTTCAATATTTATGCCGGCGCCGTCATCTTCAATGGCAATCATGACCTGTCCACCTTCATGATAGGCGGTTATGCGCAACGTACCTGTTTCCTGCTTTTTGGCTGCAATACGTTCTTCAGGCCTTTCAATACCATGGTCAACAGCGTTCCTGACCAGATGCGTCAGTGGATCACCTATGGATTCAATAATGGTTTTGTCCAGTTCAACCTCTTCTCCTTCGATAATGAGATTAATTTTTTTACCAATATTTTTGGAAAGGTCCCGGACAATGCGCTTGAATTTATTAAAGACATTGCCTACAGGCTGCATGCGGGTACTCATGATGGCTTCTTGAAGCTCTGAGGTAACCAGGTTGAGACGTTGGGAAATGTTGTCAATGCCTTTGACCTTTCGGGACGCTGCTGCCTGGATCAGCTGGTTTCTGGTCAAAACAAGTTCACCGGCCAGGGTCATCAGGTTGTCCAGCAGCTTGACATTGACCCGCAGGTTGTCGGGTTTTTGTTCCGTTTTAGCCTGAGAATCTTTCAGCAGGGTCTTATCTGTGTTATCCATTTTTTTCACAGGAGCTGTTGCCGTGGGGACAGATGGACGTGAAACCGGCCTGGTTTCAACAGATTGCTCTTGCCGGGGGACGACTGCAGCAGGCAAAGCCGCCTGTTCCAGGTCGTCAGGGGTAATCGGTTGAATTTGATCAGGCGCAATATCAAAAAAATCTCCCATCAGCTCATTTTCCAATATGGTAGCAAAGACAACAATGAGCAGGTTACCCTTTTTCTCTATCATTTCAGCTGAAACGTCAGCGTCAATATTGGCGGCTAAAATATCTCCGGTTTCTTTGAGTTCTTCCATGATTTTTGCATAATATTTTTCCCTGGCTTCACTGTCTTTTAACAGGTTGTATTGTAAAATATAAAGAAAACTTCCCTGTTTTAATAAAGCATTCAGCACTGATTGTTCTACTTTGAGCAAAGGATCATTCAAGGGCGAGCATGCTAAAACAGGATTGTCTTCAGAGGCTGGTTTCTCATCAGTTGAAACCGTGGAGGAATTCTCAGATGATGCATGGGCAGGAGATGAAATGTTCTCATCCGAATTGTTATCCTCTGGAGGAGCACCTTCAAGACAAATTGCGCTTAAGGCGGTCAGGTTGCTGGAAATATCGATTTCATTTGAACTTTCATGGCGGTGAATCAAGGTTGATAAGGTGTCCATGGCATCAAGCAGTGTTGAGATAATGTCGGGAGAAGGGAAAAGTTCTCTGGATCGAATTTTTACCATTACATTTTCACTGTGATGGGCCAGTGCTTCTACATTCTTAAGCCCCAGAAAACCAGCACCTCCCTTGATGGTATGTACGGCCCTGAATACCTTGTTAACAATATCTTCGTTACAGTTTTCTCCCGCTTCCTCTATGCTGAGCAGGTCATCTTCAATACCGTCAAGGTGGTCCAGCGACTCTTCAATAAAATCATTGAAAATTTCATTGTCTTCAATAGTAACCATGCTGTTCCTTTTTTGCTTAGCTCGGCTTTACCTGGGATAAGAATTTTTCGACTTCCGCCTGCAAAACATCGGCCTGCTTTAACAGTTCATCAGCATTCGTCAGCACCTCACTTGCGGCAAGTCCGGTTTCGTTGGCGGCCTGGGTAACAACCGTAATGCTCCGGGTTACCTCCTGGGTGCCGGATGCTGCCTGGTTCGTACTTTCCGCAATTTCACCGGTTACAGAAGACTGCTCCTCTACTGCAGCGGCAATGATTGCTGAAATCTCATCGATCTTGTTAATTATCCCGGTGATGTCGTTGATTGCAGAAACCGCACCCTGAGTGGCGCTTTGTATCCCGTTAATATGTTCAGCGATTTCAGTGGTGGCTGCTGTTGTCTGTTTGGCCAGCTCTTTCACCTCATTTGCAACCACTGCAAATCCTTTGCCGGCTTCTCCGGCCCTGGTGGCTTCAATGGTTGCATTCAAAGCCAGAAGGTTTGTCTGTTTTGCAATGTCCGTGATCAATTGGACCACATCCCCAATTTTCTGGGAGGCTGCGGTCAGGCTTCCCACCATTTCATTGGTCTTCTGTGCTTTTGTAACGGCATTTCTTGCAATTGCCGACGAGCTTGTTACCTGTTCGCTTATCTCTCCGACAGAGGCAGTTAATTGCTCTGTTGCAGAAGCCACGCTGAGAACATTTGTCGACGTTTGTTTGGAAGCTGCGGCAGCAGATGATGACTGTTGATGGGTTTTATCAGCAGTATCATTCATTTTACGGGCAGATCCCTGCAAATGCTCAGCTGCAATTAAAATGGCGTTAATCACCTTTCCTATGCTTGCGTGAAAGGATGTCGTCATCTTTTCCATCATCTCTTTTTGTTCTTTTTCATTCCTGATTTTGGTCTTTTCCTGCTCTTCTTTCAGCTGGATTTTCTCAATTGCGTTTTCCTGAAAAATTGTAACCGCCCTGGCCATCTTGCCGATTTCATCTGTCTGATCCCGTGCCGGGATCTCGATGTCAAGATCACCTGCGGCAAGTTTTTCCATGGATTCGGTCATGCTGACCACTGGTTTGGTGATTGATCTTGCAATAACAACAACAAACAGACTGACAATAAAAAGGGAAAAACCAATACCGATGATCAGCACAAAATTTTGCTTATCCAGTGCGTTATGGAGGTCTCTCAGGTCATAGGTAAGTGAAATGGTGCCGCCTTGTTTGTCAAGGCTCCAGGTGGGATGGCAGCGAATACAATCTGGAGAGACCCTCTGGGGGATATAAATATGGACAGAATCTTTTTCAATGACCTGAATTGTATCAAGAGATGACTCAAACTTGTCGAAAATTTCAGGCGGCACATTTGCACGAACTGAAGTGAGGTCAGTAGAGGACAAGTTGATTATTCCTTTCCGATCATAAAGTGAAACCTCTAATACACCCTTGATTTTTTTTTGATTGGAGAGTAATTTTTTGAAATTTTTCATCTGACCCCTCTCCAGAGAATCCTTGACACCGTCCTGGATTGAATGGGACAAGGTTTGTACAGAATCCATGTAGGTTGCAGTCATTTGTTTTTTTACAAAATCGCTGATCAGATATCCCCCGATAGCCAGAGAA
>JAABSS010000004.1 GCA_011390235.1 Desulfotignum sp. | reverse complement strand
TGATATTGTTAAAGCTTTTGGCGATCTGGTGGAGATCCTTGAGGGTGAGTTCACACTCTTCCAGCTGGCCGTCTGCAAATATATCATTGATCAGTTCCTTGACCCGTCCCCTGATCCGTGCAGGCGTGGGGCGTTCAAGTGCCCGTACCGCCGCTTCCACCACATCCGCCAGCATGACAATACCGGTTTCCCGGGTCTGGGGTTTGGGACCGGGATATCTGAAATTTTCTTCATTGATATTGTCTTTTCCGCTTTTCAAAGCCTTGTTGTAAAAGTATTTGATCAAGGATGTGCCGTGGTGCTGGGTAATGCCATCAATGATTTCATTTCCCAGTTTATAGGTTTTTGCCAGCTCCACCCCTTTTTTGACATGCTGGATCAGGATGAGGGCGGACATGGACGGAGACAGCTTGTCATGCCGGTTTTTTCCGTCTGCCTGGTTTTCAATGAAATACATGGTTTTGTCCAGCTTGCCGATGTCATGGTAATACGCCATGACCTTGGCCTTGAGGCTGCTGGCGCTGATGGCGGAAGCAGCCGCTTCCGACAGGGTGGCCACAATGACACTGTGGTTGTATGTGCCCGGGGCCTCTATCATCAGTTTTTTGATCAAGGGCTGGTCCAGATTGGAAAATTCCAGGAGTTTGGCCTCTGTGGTGTAATCAAACAGAATTTCAATCAACGGGGTGAATCCGATGGTCAGGGTAGCGGCAAACACCCCGCCGCAAAAAGCGATGAGAATCTCTTTGGCCAGCAGAACAGGCTCTGGCTGGGCAAGGGAATAAAACCCCAGGGAAATGGCCAGCGCCGCATTGAACAGAGACAATTTGAACCCGGCCATGATAAAGCTTTTGCGTTCACGGCTCTCGCGTACCAGAAAGGCGGCAGCACTGCAGCTTAAGAAGAAAAAGATAAACACCTCAAAACTGCCGCCAAAGGACAGGCCTGCCAGAACAGAGAGCACCAGGGCAAAATATATGGCGATGTCAAAACCCAGAAACAGGCAGCAGATCATGGCTGCGGCCGGCAGGGGGATAGCCATGAAAAAAGATGCCGATGCCAGATCCCATGCCTGGTTGGGATCTGCAGACTGGACCAGAAACGTGGATATCTTGACAAAGCCCAGGTACAGAACAAGCCCCAGTGCCAGAAAAATCATATGTTTGTTATGGTCGTTTCTCAGGGTTTTGTGGTCTTTGAAAAACAGCAGATAGGAAACCAGAATCAGAAAAAAAGTAATCAGGGCAATCCCGGTGGCAGACACGTAAATGGTTTTTCCTGCCACCTGATCCTGGAGAGCGTTCAGTTTGATCAGTTTGGTTTTGGTTACCCGTTCACCCTCCCTGAGGATCATTTCTCCTGCCTTGATCTGGTACATGACAGGGTTGATATCGGCCTGGGCAGCCAGGATTCTTTTCTGGGTCTCGCTTTTATTCATGAAAATATTGGGCTGCAGCAGGCGCTGGCAGATATCCACGATCAGGTTTGTCAGGTTGTAGTTGGCATTTTTCAGCAGGGGGGCGCCTTCAACTCTGAACATGGTCCTGGCCTGGTCGGGGCCGTAAAATACCTTGAGGTTATTGACAATGCGTTCTTCACTGGAACCAATGGTTCTCAGGATGATACCCTTGTTTTCTTCTTCCAGCAGAATTTCTTTATTGGCAACAACCCCGTTGGACAATACTTTGCCCATAATGGTCTGGATTTTCTCGGTGATGGCAGGATCAAACCGGTATTTATGGAGAATGGAATATGCCCCTTCATTGATTTCAATGCCCAGTTTTTTTTCAAACCCGGGTTTGGTTTCCAGCACCATGGCAAAGGTGGGATCAGGTACGGAATCCTGGGGATTGTGTTCACCTGCTGTCTGGTTTTCTTCCGGTGCATACACTGCCCGGCCGATTTGCATGGCTGCTTCTATATTGGTCAGGATCTGCGGCAGCAGGCCGGCATCAAAGTCATATACAATCCTGACCAGGTCTTTGGCCTGATTTTTTCTGTTTTCAGACACTTCTCTGTCTTCAACGAGAAAATCCTTGTGGGCTTTGATGTCCCGCTGGGCCACATCGCCAACCTCATAGGAAAAGGGGATATTCTGTTGTTCAGGTGTCTGGAAAAGCGTGAATACCAAAGTGATGGCAAACAGCATGAACCATAACAGGTAAGGGGTGGTTAATAAAAAATCTTTGACCTTCTTGGGCCAGATATTAGATTTTGTTTTTTTCATATGCATCAATAATATCGGAAACCAGCTGGTGTCTTACCACATCCTCTTTGGAAAAATAGACAAAATCGATTCCCTTTATGGGAGAAAGGATTTTTCTGACCTCCACAAGGCCGGATTTTTTGCCTTCCGGCAGGTCTATCTGGGTAATATCACCAGTCACAACAGCTTTTGAATTGTATCCGATTCTTGTTAAAAACATTTTCATCTGCTGGGAGGTGGTGTTCTGGGCCTCATCCAGGATAATAAATGCACTGTTCAGGGTTCTTCCCCGCATGAATGCTATGGGGGCTATTTCAATAATTTCCTGGTCAATATACGCCCTGGCTTTTTCAAAGTCCAGCATATCATACAACGCATCGTAAAGGGGGCGCAGATACGGGTTTATTTTTTCCGCCAGATCTCCGGGCAGGAAACCCAGGGCCTCCCCTGCTTCCACTGCCGGACGGGTGAGAATGATTTTCTGGACATCTCCCCGGCAGAGGGCTGCCACTGCCATGGCCATGGCCAGATAGGTTTTTCCGGTTCCGGCAGGACCGATTCCAAACACAATGTCCCGGGCCTGAATGGCATTGACATATTTTTGCTGGGCAAGGCTTCTCGGCCGGATGGGTTTGTTTTTGGCTGTCACGAAAATCGTCTGGGAAAACAACGGTTTCAGGCGGGACTCTCCGTCTTTTTTTATCAGGGAAATGGCTGCATCCAGGTCAGCCGGGTCCATGGGAATGTTTTCCTGTAAAAGGCCGTATAGCTGGAGCAGCAGGGTATGGGCCAGGCGGGTATTTACCGCATCTCCTGAAATGGTGACACTGTTCCCCCTGGAATTGATGGTCACCCCCAGATTTTTTGCGATTTTTTCAAGGTGGGTATTATGAAATCCAAACAGCTTCTGGACCAGTGATATGTTGTCAAATTCAATGGTTTTCATGGGCAACAGGGTGCATTTTATTTATTGAAAGGTCAATAAAAATCTTGACGGAAAAACCGTGAAATTGTTATTCCATGAGTCTTCAGGTACGGTGGCGGAAAGGAAAAAAATGAACGGTTTCGATCTGGTGGTTCTGGTGATTATCCTGTTCTGTATGATCAGGGGACTTTTTAAAGGACTGATACGTGAAGTCTCCGGGATTGTGGCAGTTATTGCCGGTTTTTACGGGGCGTTTACCTATTACTGGCTGCTTTCCGACCGCCTGACCTTTTTGATCACTGCCCAGGAAACCCGTCACCTGGTCAGCTTCGGGATTCTGTTCTGCGGTATCCTGGTGGCGGTGGGGGTGATGGCCGCACTGATCCGCAGGCTTTTGCACCTGGTATTTCTGGGATGGGTGGACCGGACCTTTGGTTTGATTTTTGGCACAGCCAAGGGCGCGTTGATCGTATCAGTCTTGTTTGTGATGCTGACAGCATTTATTCCGGCGGGTACGGCAAGGCTCATGTCAGGGTCGGAATCCGCCCCTTATCTGGCAAAAATTTCCAGAACCATGACACTGTTTGTTTCCAGGACCATGCGGGCCGGTTTTTTACAGCAGCTGGAAAAACTCAAAGTGGAAAAATTTTATATACAGGAGAATGAACCCATTGGAGACAATAGCCCCTATTCTGGAAATAATCCAGACCCTGCGGGGGGAAAACGGGTGCGCCTGGGACCGCAGACAGACCCCGGCCACCATGTGGAAATGCCTGGCTGAAGAGGTGTATGAACTCCAGGATGCCATTGTAAATGATGATCTGGACAATACCTGCGAAGAAATGGGGGATGTGCTGTTTCAAATTCTGTTCATCATGGCAATATTTCATGATGCAAAACAGATTCCTATTTCCCGGGTGGTGGATACAGTGGTCGAAAAAATGGTCCGGCGGCATCCCCATGTCTACGGTTCAGCTGTTGTTAACACAGAAAAAGCCCTGCTGGACCAGTGGGAGCAGATCAAAACCCGGGAAAAAGACCGGCCGGCAAATGGCTCTGCCCTGGATTCGGTTCCCGGGGGCATGCCAGGTCTTTTGCGGGCACTCAAGGTGTCAAAAATAGCGGTCAGGCTGGGGTTTGAATGGGAAAATATCCACCAGGTACTGGATACGGTTAAAAACGAAATTGCAGAATTTGAAGCTGCCCTGGAAAACAAGAATGAAGACGAAGCCATGCTGGAATTCGGGGATATTTTGTTTTCTCTGGTGAATGTGGCCCGGTATGCCGGGTTTCACCCGGAAACCGCACTGTCCCGTTCCACTGCAAAGTTTGAGGGAAGGTTTCGGTTGATGGAGGCGGAACTGGTCCGGAAGAACCAAAGTTTAAAAGCATTGTCTGCAGCTGAAAAAGAGGCATTCTGGGACCGGGCAAAACGCAGCTATGACAAATAATCGCCCCGCTGGAATTTAATATATTCTGTCTGGGCTGTCACTGCGGTCTGGTTGGCAATATCGCGCAGTCCGGCATGGTCAGAACCAAGGGACCGGGTTTCCTTAACCAGCTGGTCGGCTCTGTTATGGATGGTTTCCAACACTGGCGCCATATGCTTTAAAGACACGCCAGGGTCCTGCAGCTGTGCACTAAGGGTATCCAGCAGTTCCAGCAGTTTTTCCGTACTGCCGGAGACCAGGTCCGACTGGGTGGGTATCTGTATGGTCCGCACAGAGGTGATTTCCCCTAAGCCTTGTGGTTGATCTTTCTGTATTTCAGAGGGCTGTGTTTTATCCAGGGCCCGGTTCAGTGCTGATGTAAACGCATCCTTGTTCCCGGTTTTCGGGGTGCTGTCCTGGGGTCCTTTTACGGGTGGTGTTGTGTCATTTATGTGATGGATATTTACCATATCGGCCTCCTTTTTATATTAGCCATGGTAAAAGCAAAAGATGTGCCATGATGATATCAGTAATTTTTTTATGAATAAAATCAATAATTTGAAATATATGACCGAGAGGGAATATCTGAATTAGGCAGACTGGTGGCATAAACCGGGAAATTTTTGCAGCCTATGCCAGCTCATTGAAACCAAGCATCATTTTTTCCGCAACCTTCTGGGCATTGACGTTGTATAGACCTGCCTGGACCTGGTCCTTCAGGTCAGATACCTGCTGTGCTCTGTCTGCCGGTTCTGTTTCCATGGCCTGTCTGATTTTCTGGAGATCTAAGGTTGTGTCAGATAACTGGATAGTATCTGATTGCGGCTCATCTGCCTGTCTGCCTGTTTTGGCCGGAACAGCAGCTGGTATTGCCTTGCTGGCATATTGGGCAATAATATTATTATGGTTGGATATTTTCATGATATATACCTCCTTTAAGACGTCATGTTGTTATCAGCAACCTGACGCGCCAGCTCTGTCATTCTGTTTACCACAAACTTTGAATCTTCCACTGACAGGGTATGGCTCACCCTGTTGTTGTGGCTGTCCACTGCGGTATAGGTGAACTGATTTTTGTCCCGGTCATAGTTGAGTTCTTTGCCAAGTTCTTTTTCAATCTGGATGGCAATCTGTTCTTCGCTTTTTTCCCTGGGACCCTCTGTTATGATTTTTTCCACAATATTGGCAGCAACCTTGTCAATGATGGCCTTGCGTTTGCCTTCCGAGGAGATTGTGACGTTGTCGGCAGAAATACTATGGGCATTGTTGAATTTGTTTGTGAGGATTTTACCCTGGCTCAACTGCCTGGAATACACCTTTAATACATTCTGTATCTGATAAGAGGGTATCTGCATATAATAATTTTCTCCTTAACCACAGTATCGGTAAGGGAAAATTATACCTTTAATTTTTTTTTCAATCGTCAAAATCACCCTCAGGGCCTTTGTTCGAATTGATGTCAGCGGCTTTTTCCATGATTTTTTCATGGGTCCATTCCTTGGGGGATTCCATGGCTTTGGCTTTGCCCCCCGGGTCATGGGACCGGTTTTGAAGAATATGGTCCATGACAATATCTGCAGTATCAGCTGCATTGAACACCTGGGTGAGCAGGGTATAAACAAAGGCTTCCACACCTTCTGCCATGCGGGTACGGATATCTGCGGGCTGGGCCAGGAAACGGTTTTCAAAGGGTGCATTGAGCTTTTTAAAATTGCCGCCGGTGAGGCCGTGGGATTCTGCATAGGTCAGCATCTGCCCCCACATGTTTTCATCAACCCCCTTGTCCGGCTGTTTGATGAAGTTGCCGTCAGAATCCAGAATGGCATTACCATAATCATTGACCTCCACCCCCCAGGAAATCATCTGCAGGGCAGTGGCAACATTCGCCTTGGTGGTTCTTGTTTTTGCGGCAATTTCCCGGAGCCGTTCCGAACTATTGCCCGAAGTGCCGTGCTGTGCGCCGGAGACGTGGTAGGGCGCAAGCGCATCATGGATCTGGGCTGTAAGCGGCACATTGATACCGGCATCACTTTGCTCTATGCCGTGGGTGGTGCCGTTGTTCAGGGCGATCCAGTCCGGAAAAATATCGTGGGCATTAAGGCCCTGGATCAGAAACAAGGCTTCCTTGGCAGTGGATAACCCCAGCTTTCCTTTTATTTCTCCCACTTCTGTCTCAAGGCCGGCCCACTCCGGGACAAAGGGGAACAGTTCAATATTGGCCAGCAGGTTCTGTTCATCGGGCATGTGGGAGGCATCAATGGCAATGGAGGTGATGCCGGCATCAAACAGAGAGGGGATTTCAATTTTTGCAGGTGCTATATCTTCTTGTTTTTTGATGCCGAAATGATCTGCATGGATGGCCACCGGTATGGTGATGCCCAGTTCATTCATGAAGGCATCGGTCTGCCGGGCAATATTCCACAGGTTGACGGCACAATAAGCATCTTTGCCCCCTTCTGACCGGGCGATTTCAACGATGATGGCGGCATTGGCCTTCTGGGCCGCACGCAGGGCACCCCTGATGACAAAAGCGTTTCTGCCGTTGGCGGCAATGGTCATGCAGCCGCCTTTTTTCAACATGGCCCGGTCAATGTATCTGCCGCTGACAATCAATGCCTTGGAATTGGGGAACAGCTTTTTTACATTGGGGGGTCTGCCCAAATCAAGGGCAGCCTGGAAATCTCCAGAATAATGGTGTGACATGGTTTCTCTCCCGTATGATTTGTTGCTGTTGAAGATTACTATAATTTTTTCATGAACGCATGTCAAAAGCAAGAACTATTAAGGAATGAATATATATTCATGAAAAAAATTTTTAAAATGAATTTTTTTAAAAGGCATTTCAAAATTAAAATTGTAACATAACTAATTGTAAAATAACATTAAAATAAAAAACCGTCAAATGGTTTTTTGAAAAATATCTGCTTGACATTTTTAAAAAACTAATGTTAGATAATGAATTATTGTTCATTTTTTCAGGGAAAGGCGGGAAAGGCTTGCAAAAAAACAAATCGGAAAAATACCATAAGATTCTCACCAGTGCAGGGGATGTTTTTGCCCGGTTCGGTTTTTACAAGGCCACAATTTCCCAGATCGCTTCCCGGGCCGGGGTGGCTGACGGTACCCTGTACCTGTATTTTAAAAACAAGGATGATATCCTTTATCAGTTTATCAAT
>JAABSS010000003.1 GCA_011390235.1 Desulfotignum sp. | reverse complement strand
AGATACCCTGCATTTGTTTGAAATAGGAAAAACATTTTTCAACACAGGCAAAGATACCCTGCCCGAAGAAAAAGAAATGATAGCCGGTTTGGCCACCGGCAGCCGGAGCCGCCAGACCTGGTATTCCAAAAAACAGCCCATGGATTTTTTTGATCTCAAAGGGGCAGTGGAAGATATGCTTGATGTTTTAGGCATTGCAGATGCCCGATATACCCCGGTTGCAGCGCATGTCTGTCCATATTTTGCACCCGGGTATGCTGCCTGTATCAACAAGGATGATATGGAACTGGGTTTTTTGGGAAAGGTTGCTGCTCCGGTATTAAAGCATTTTGGTCTTAAACAGGATGCGTATATGTTTGAACTTGATCTGGCAGCGCTTATGGACCGGATGCCCCGCCAGATAAACGCGCTTCCTTTGCCCCGATTTCCGTCCATATCCCAGGACATTACCCTGATTGTGGACCAGCAGGTGCCGGTGGGAGACGTTTTGGCTCAGATGAAAGCCATTGCCCGAAAACAGGTGCTTGTGGAAGATATGTTTTTGTTTGATTTGTTTGAAGGCAGCCCTCTGGCTGAAGGTAAAAAATCTTTGTCCTTCAGAATCGTTTACCGGTCTGATGCCAAAACCCTGACAGAAAAAAATATCCGCAAGCTTCACGCCGGCATATCCAGCCGCCTGGTGGAGGGGTTTAATGCGGATCTGCCGGAATAAAAATCAGGGGTATTGACAAATAAAATTAGGGTTGCTATAAAGTACTGTTGATGCGGGTATAACTCAGCTGGTAGAGTGCAAGCTTCCCAAGCTTGATGTCGCGAGTTCAAGTCTCGTTGCCCGCTCCATTTTTTATTTGGATGTGGGGCGCAGACATGTTCCAATAACGGGAAGTGTATGGATACAATCTGAGCTGATTGAAAAAAGCAAGGATTTAGTCGAAAGTTGTACAAGGAACGGGCGCCTGCCCGTTTTTGTATTTTACACCAAAGTGGTTGATTGAAAATCAGGATATGGATGTAAAGCAAAATAAAAAAGGACTTGTGGATGAGGTCACGCAAGTGGCAGATCCCCTGTGCCGGGCGGAAAATTTTGAACTGGTTCACGTGGAGATTGCCACCTGGAACCGGGAGACCATTGTACGGGTCTATGCAGACAAGCCCGGCGGTATCACACTGGGTGATTGCGCAGATATCAGCCGGCAGCTGGGGGATCTGCTGGATATCCATATTCCTGCTCTGGGCAGTTACCGTCTGGAAGTTTCATCTCCGGGTCCCCATCGGCCTTTGAAAAAAAAACAGGATTTTTACCGGTTTAAGGACAGTAAAATTACAATTGAAACCAGGGTACCCATACAGGGAAAAAAAAAGTTTACCGGCGTTCTTGAACAGATTGATGATGCTGCTGTTGTGATTGCGGTGGATGGAGAACGGGTAGAAATCCCGGACCTGCAGATCATCAAGGCAAGCCTTGCAGGTCAGTAAAATGGAGAACACACAAAGATGTTTATCACAGATATTAAAAGAGTAATAGACCAGGTAAGCCGTGAAAAAGGAATTGATTCGGAAATTCTGATAAATACGCTCAAAGAGGCTATTGTTTCTGCAGCCAGAAAAAAAATCGGTCCCCGGGCGGATATCGAGGTGCATTATGACGGCAAGACCGGTGATGTGGAAGTGTTCCATTTTAAAGAGGTGGTGGAGGACGTGGAGTTCCCTGACAGTGAACTGACCCTGGAGCAGGGATATGAGTATGACTCGGAATGTGAAATCGGAGACTCCCTGGGAATACGTATAGATACGGAAGAGTTCGGCCGTATTGCAGCCCAGTCCGCAAAACAGGTGATTATCCAGAAAATGCGGGAAGCCGAGCGCAATGCCGTGTATGAAAATTTTATCCATAAAAAAGGCAAAATCATCAACGGTATTGTCCAGCGGTTTGACCGGGGCAGTATTATCGTCAACCTTGGACAGGCAGAAGCTGTGCTCAGACCCAGAGAACAGATGCCAAAAGAAAATTACAAGCGGGGTGACCGTATCCGTGCCTATGTCCTGGATGTGCTGGAAGAGTCCAAAGGGGCACAGATTATTTTGTCCCGGACCCATCCTGAATTCTTGATGGAATTGTTTAAAACAGAAGTGCCGGAAGTGGCAGAAGGCATTGTGATCCTGCAGAAAGCAGCCCGGGTGCCCGGCGTGAGGGCCAAAATTGCCGTTTCCTCAACAGATTCAGATGTGGATCCTGTAGGTGCCTGTGTGGGAATGAAGGGCAACCGGGTGCAGAATATTGTTCAGGAACTGCGGGGGGAAAAAATAGATATTGTCCAGTGGAGTCCGGATGTGGCCCGCTTTGTCTGTAACGCCCTGTCTCCTGCCGAGATATCCCGGGTGATTATTGATGAAGACAACCAGTCCATGGAAGTAATTGTCAATGACGAATATCTGTCTATTGCCATCGGCAAGGGAGGACAGAATGTGTCTCTGGCATGTGAGATTACCGGATGGCATCTGGAAGTGACATCAGAAGAAGATTACAGCCGGGAAGTCAAGCAGGGATATGAAAGCTTGATGAAACTCGATAATGTGGGACTGCCCATGGCGGAAATTTTGTTCAAGGCCGGCTATGCCTCCCTGCTGGATATTACAGAAACATCTGCAGAGGAACTGGCCTCTGTTATGGGAATTTCCGAAGAAGCAGCACAAGATACCATTGCACAGGCCGGCATACGTCTGATGGAAGAAGAGCAAGAGGCATCTGACAGATTGGCAGCAGAACAGGAAGCTTCCGAGCAGGAAGAAATACAACCGGAAGAGCTGCAACCGGAAGCGCTGCAACCGGAAGAACCTGTGCAGGAACCTGAAAAACCTGAAAAAGATGATGGTTTACCGGAACAAAAAGATGCAGATGTCATGGATGATGGAGATGCTACATCATAAGTCGTATGCATAGCAGGTTATAGCAAAGAATATTAAAAGGGATTACTTGGGGGCAAGGCATGGCGAAAGTCAGAGTATATGAATTAGCTAAAGATCTGAATATGACCAACAGGGCGCTTTTAAACAAGATCAAAGATCTGGATATTGACGTTAAAAGCCATATGAGTTCTTTAGAAGACAGCGCTGTCAAGGAGATCAAAAATAGCCTGTTTGGCAAAGCAAGACAGAAAAATGATCTCAAGGTCAAGCCATCGGTGATACGCCGGCGCAAAAAAAAGGTTGTGCGTGAACCAGATGTCCAAGCTGATGAACAACAAGCTGACGTCCAGGAGGCTGCAGAAACTGTAGCAGAAACCGATGCACTGAAACAGGTGCCAGATATGCCCCAAGCCCCACCAGTGAAAGATCAGGAGACTGAGGTGCAAAAAACTGCAACTGCAAAGACTGTGGAAAAAGAAGCAACCTCTTTTACAGAAGAGGCATCTGTAACCAAAAAGAAGAAAGCAGACCCTGCAAAAATTATCAAGCCTGCGAAAAGTGACCGGCAGCCTGCGCCTTCTGTTGAAGAACCTGAGTCTTCTGTTGAAGAAAAGGTGTCTGTCCCGGAGACAAAACAGCCTGAAACAGCAAAGAAGACTGAAGCCGCACAATCGCCTGAAAAAACACCCCCTTCTGAACGGCAGAGCGAATCCGTCGCTGAAAAATCCCGTGAAGAAACGGTTTCCAAAGAACAAGCGCAAAAAGCAGTGAAAAATGCCCGGCCTGCACAGGAATTAGAAACAGACACGGAATCTCTCCAGGCAGAGACGGAAGAAGAAAAAGCATCTGCCAGAAAGAAAAAGAAAAAGCGTAAAACCACGCCTGCCAAGATTGTAAAGGTGGCAGACCCTGCTGTTCTGGAAAATATCCGCAAAACAAAACCTGTGGAAGATAAAAAAGAAATACCCCTGGAAAAGGTTGCCAGGCCGGTCCAGGCAGGTCGTCCAAAGACTGCGGTTGAGGCGCCTGATCAGGGTTTGCCCCCCATGCCCGGAGATCCGGATGCCGGTGCCCGGAAAAAAGACCGGCGCAAGGATACAGGCATTGTAGATCCCTTTGAAAGCAAACGAAAAAAACGCAAGAAAAAATCCGTGGTTGAAGGCGAGGCCCTGTACCGGGGCCGTGGCAAGAAAAAACGGGGTAAAAAAGACAGCCGGGCCAAAAAGGGCGGATTCCAGAAGACCCAGATCACAACCCCCAAAGCCATCAAACGGCGGATCAAGATTGATGAGGCCATTGAACTGGCTGAACTGGCAAAGCGGATGGGAATCAAGGCCAATGAGATGATTTCCAAGCTCATGACCATGGGGGTAATGGCGACAGTCAACCAGACCATTGATTTTGAAACCGCAGCCCTGGTGGCAGGTGAATTTGATTTTGAAGTGGAAAAAGCCAGTTTTGAAGAAGACACCCTGCTGCAGATTGAAACAGAAAATAAAGACAAGGGCAGCATGATAAAAAGTCCGCCTGTTGTCACTATCATGGGCCATGTGGACCACGGCAAGACCTCTCTTCTGGATGTTATCAGAAAATCCAAGATAACCAGTGGAGAAGCCGGCGGCATAACCCAGCATATCGGTGCCTATAATGTGGAAACCCCCAATGGCGGCAGGATTACCTTTCTGGATACCCCGGGCCATGCCGCGTTTACTGCCATGCGCTCCAGGGGTGCCAGGGTTACGGATATCGTTATTCTGGTGGTGGCGGCGGATGACGGGGTCATGCCCCAGACCATCGAGGCTATCAACCATTCCAAGGCAGCCGGTGTACCGGTGGTGGTGGCGGTGAATAAGATGGACAAGGTCGGGGCAGATCCAGACCGGATCATGCGGGAACTGGCGGAACATGACCTGCTGGCTGAAGACTGGGGCGGAGATGTGATTTTTGTCAAGGTATCTGCCAAGACCGGTGAAGGCATTGATGATCTGTTGGAAATGGTGCTGCTGCAGTCAGATGTTCTGGAACTCAAGGCCAACCCGGACAGAAACGCCAGCGGGTATGTGGTGGAATCCCGGCTGGATACCGGCCGTGGTGCTGTGGCAACGGTGCTGGTGAAACAGGGGACCCTGAGGGATGGGGACCCCATTGTCTGCGGCCTGCATTCCGGCCGTATCCGGGCCATGATAGACGACCTTGGCAACCGCATTGAAGAGGCAGGGCCCAGCACCCCTGCGGAAATCGTAGGCCTCACCGGTGTGCCTGATGCCGGAGACGAATTTATTGCCGTGACGTCAGACAAGGATGCCAAACAGATTGCCGGTCACAGGATGCAGAAACAGCGGGCCAAGGAACTGGCCAAAAAGAGCCGGGCCAACCTGGAAAAAATGTTTGAAAACCTGGGAACAGCCGAGGTCAAGGAATTAAAGCTCATTGTCAAAGCAGATGTCCACGGCTCCATCGAGGCATTGAATGATTCCCTCAAGGATCTGGCCAAAGAAGAAGTGGATATCAAGATCATCCATTCCGGTGCTGGTACCATAAATGAATCAGATGTGGCCCTGGCCAATGTGTCGGATGCTATCATCATCGGCTTCAATGTACGGCCCACGCCTCAGATCCGCAAAATGGCCAAGGATGAACATGTGGACATGCGGTTTTATGATATCATCTATGATGTCATAAATGATATCAAGGCCGCCCTGGACGGGCTGATGCCATCCACCTTCCATGAAATCATCATCGGCCGGGCCGAGGTGAGAGATACCTTTGTGGTACCAAAAATCGGTACCATAGCAGGCTGCCATATCTCTGAAGGAAAGGTGGTCCGGGGCAAGAAGATACGGCTGCTCAGAGAAGGTGTGATCAAGTGTGATACCCAGCTGTCTTCTCTGCGCCGCTTCAAAGACGATGTCAAAGAAGTGGAACAGGGATATGAGTGCGGTATCGGCCTGGCAAAATATAATGATATCAAGACGGGCGATATTATTGAATGCTATGAAGTGGAAGAAAGAAAATATGCCCCCAAACAAGAGAAATAATGAAACCATATACCAGAGCCGAGCGTATCAGTATCAAGATTCAGCAGGCCATAACCGAGCTGCTGACCAGAAAAATCAGTGACCCCAGAATTGAAATGGCCACCATATCCCAGGTGAAAATGACTGCGGATCTGCGGCTGGCCAGTGTCTATGTAACTGTATTCGGTGATGAAAACAAAATTGCTGCAGCCCTGGAAGGGTTTAAACACTCCAGGGGATTTATAAAAAAGCAGATTGCCCCCCAGCTGGGCCTTAAATATATGCCGGAACTGCGGTTTTTTCATGATGATTCCTTTGATAAAGCAGCAAAAATGGATGCCTTGATTGCATCCGCAGTCAGGGATCTGCCGCGGGATCAGGAAGAAGAATAACCCCCCCAGCCAACATCTGTTTTCCCAGGACATTTTTTTCATGAAAAATGGCATGCTGCTGGTCAATAAGCCGGAAGGGTTGTCCTCCGCCCGGGTGGTGGACCAGGTCAAAAAAATTTTCCAGGTGAAAAAAGCCGGCCATACAGGCACGCTGGACCCCTTTGCCACAGGCCTTTTGCCGGTGGCTCTGGGGCAGGCTACCCGGCTGTCCCGGTTTTTTCTGGGCAGTGCCAAACAATACAGGGCTGTTGTTACCCTGGGGATTGAAACCGATACCCTTGATAAGACCGGCAGGGTCACTTTCCAGGCAGATCCGGATCTGGTGTCATCCATCCAGCCGGAGCAGGTCAGACAGGTGGTGGCAAAATTTGTCGGGATACAGCAGCAGGTGGCGCCCAGTTTTTCTGCACTCAAACACCAGGGCCAGCCGCTTTACAAACTGGCCCGGCAGGGGAAGATGATTAAAAAACCCCCCCGCACCATTGAGATCTGCGGCATCAGTGTGATGCGCATGGACCTGCCGTTATTTGAAATAGATGTACAGTGTTCCGGAGGCACCTATATCAGGAGCCTGGCCCACGACATGGGGCAGCTGCTCGGGTGCGGCGCCCATTTGTCCGGTCTGTGCAGAACCGGTGTCAGTCAGTTTACCCTGGACCAGGCCATTGATCTGGATACACTGCACATCTGTGATCCGCAAACAGCGATAACCCATATTCTTCCCATGGCGGACTGCCTGCCTTTCATGCCCCTGGTACAGGCAGACACGGTCCTGGAAGAAAAAATCCGCTATGGCCGCAAACTGCTGCATCAGGATATTGCATCTGGACCGGACACGGAGCCTGCAGACGGCTTTTTCCGGATAACAGGATCGGACGGCCGGCTTATTGCGGTGGTACAGGCAGATAATAACGGATCAGACTATAATTATTGTTGCGTTTTCACCGGGTAACTGGTATTTAGGCAACGTTGATTTTTCGTTTTTGTGACGGTGGTTTGGCAAAAAAACAGGTTGTCTGAATGGAATATTGGATAGTCTGTTGCAGTGTCTGCGTGTCAAATGAAGCGCCGTATTTAATGTATTCCAGACAAAGGAGTTGAGACAGTGGTTTTATTAGCAGAAAACAAAGAAGAGATGATCGAACAATTCAAGCTTCATGAGTCGGATACCGGCTCTCCTGAAGTACAGGTGGCTATCCTGACCCATCGCATCAGCTATCTGACAGAACACCTCAAGCTTCATAAAAAAGACCACCATTCACGCAGGGGATTGCTGATTCTGGTGGGCCGGCGCAGAAGCCTTCTGGATTATGTCAAGAAAAAAGATATCAACAGATACCGGTCTTTGATTGAAAGACTGGGACTCAGAAGATAAAAATGAAACACAGCCGGTTTTTGACAGTATCTATGTCAAAAACCGGCTTTTTACAAACAACCGGGCGGCGATTCTTGGGAATGCTTTTAAATAAGT
>JAABSS010000002.1 GCA_011390235.1 Desulfotignum sp. | reverse complement strand
CCGGGGCATCCCATATCAAGCTCAAAGACTATCTTCTGGGCACGGCTGGGGGTATGCTGCCGGGCATTCTGGCCATTAGCATATTTGCAGACCGTCTTTTGCATACCATACAGCATCCTGGCTGGGTGAATGGACTCATTGCAGCCGCCGTGGCAATCGTCCTGATTGCAGGAAATATATGGCTGACAAAGCGGTTGTCCGGCAACGGGGAAAAAAAATAACATGCACATAGTACATATGGCTGCTGAAAATGACAGTCTGCCGGGCGCCAAGGTGGGGGGTGTGGCTGATGTGGTGCGCGATATTGCACCGGCCCTGGGAGACCTCGGCCACCAGGTGAGCGTTTTGCTTCCCTCTTACGGTTTTCTGCACCGGGTCCCGGGGGCGGAATGGACCGCAGATATCGTGTTTTCTTTCCGGGGAACAACGCATCAGGCCCAGCTGTTCCAGGTGCCGGCAAAAACACAGCACCCGAATGTGCACCATTATGTGATTGCGCATCCATTTTTAGAGGCAATACATGGTGAAACCGGACAGTTCCAGGTTTATGTGCATGATCCGGATGATCAGCCTTTTTTCACCGACAGCTCCCGGTTTGCCTGTTTTTGCAGTGCGGCAGCCGCTGCCCTGACCCAGGGGGCAATTGCCGGTGCAGAGGTGATGCATCTGCATGACTGGCACATGGCTATAGTGGCATTGCTGCGCCGGTACCATCCTGCCTGTGCACCATTGCAGCAGATCCGGACAGTGTTTACCATCCACAATCTCGGGCTGCAGGGGGTACGTCCCCTGGACGGCAGCAGTTCCTCTCTATCGGCCTGGTTTCCCGACCTCGCCTGGCAATGGCTGGATGTGGCTGATCCGCGGTGGCCGGATGCCTGCAATCTGATGGCCTGCGGCATCCGTCTGGCAGACAGGGTGCATACGGTGTCCCCTTCCTATGCCCGTGAAATCTGCCGGCCTGACGATCTGCCCCGTTTTTACGGTGCCCAGGGGCTTGAAGCCGTGCTCACCCATGAAAAAGACCGCGGGAATCTGGTGGGCATTCTCAACGGCTGCGACTATCCGGCAGGCCGCCATGCCCCCGTAATGGATATGTCAGAAATGATCCGCAATCTTCAGCACCAGGTCATACAATGGTCAGCTGCTGAACAGACAGTATCCAGTATGGCTTTTGTCACTCTTCACAATCTGTCCGGCCTGTTTGAGTGCCTTTCAGCTCCGTTGATGAAGGTATGCAGTGTGACCCGCCTGACCGAACAAAAAGTATTGCTCATGCTTCAGGGGCAGGATGGTGAAGATTGTGCCCTGGCCCGGATTCTTACCTCTTTGGGAAACAAGGGGGTGTACTTTCTTCTGGGAACCGGCCATGAGCGGTTTGCGCGTTTTTTCACCCAGCTCAGTGCACGGTTTCCCAATTTTATTTTCCTCAATGGATTTTCAGATCATATTGCCCGGATTCTTTATGCCAACGGGGATCTTTTTTTGATGCCCAGTTCTTTTGAACCTTGCGGCATCGGCCAGATGCTGGCCATGCGGGATGCACAGCCCTGTGTGGTGCATGCTGTCGGCGGGCTGGGTGACACGGTACGTCATGAGGTCAACGGGTTTTGTTTCGGCGGCAAAGACCTGGATGAACAGGCACAAAATTTTGTTGATACCTTCTGCCGGGCTGTCCACATGTATGAAAATGACCCTGAAAAGTGGCAGCAGATAAAACAAAGGGCAGCTGAAGCACGGTTTTTGTGGCAGGATGCAGCACAACAGTATATGGAAAAATTATACACTGGCTGACAAAAAGACTGCATCTGCAGGCGTATGCACCAAAAACAATCCCATTCCACCAAAAACAATTTCATAAAAAGAGAAAGATATTATGACAGAACAAATGAAACGTGTTGTTATTGAAAATGTAAACCCCGAGGTTGACGGGGGCCGTTTTCCCGCAAGACGGGTGGTAAATGAAACAGTGACCATTACGGCGGACATCTTTGTGGACGGCCATGACCAGCTGGCTGCCCGTCTGCTGTACCGCAAGGCCGGAACCGAGCTGTGGCAGCAGACCCCCATGCACCTGCTGGTGAATGACCTGTGGCAGGCCGCTTTTGTTCCCGGAGAACTGGGGATATATGAATACAGCGTCACTGCCTGGATAGACCGGTTTGAAACCTGGCGCAGCCAGATTGAAAAAAAGATTGCTGATGGCCAGAATGTATCTGTGGAACTGATAGAGGGCGCTGTGCTGGTGGAAGAGGCGGCCGGACGGGCCCAAAACGGGGATGCAGACCGCCTGCATCATCTGGCAGACCTGCTAAGGTCAGACAAGGCTGTACAGCAGCCCGCCGCTGTTGTCCTGGATATAGAACTTGCCAGGCTGATGGGAGATTATCCAGATACAGGTTCGCAGATTGATTATCCAAAAATACTGCCCCTGAGAATCGAACCGCGCAAAGCCCTTTACAGCACCTGGTATGAAATGTTTCCCCGTTCCTGCGGTGACAGGGAATCCGCAGACCATGGCACGTTCAAAGACTGTATAAACAGGCTGCCTTATATTGCAAAGATGGGATTTGATGTGCTTTACCTGCCCCCGATCCATCCCATCGGACGCAGCCACAGAAAAGGAAAGAACAATACAGTTAAAGCCGGGCCGGGTGATCCCGGCAGTCCCTGGGCCATTGGTGCGCAGGAGGGGGGCCACAAGGCAATACATCCGAAACTGGGAACCCTGGAGGATTTTTCAAAACTTGTGGCCGGCGCCCGGGAACAGGGCATTGATATTGCCATGGATATAGCGTTTCAGTGCAGCCCGGACCACCCCTATGTTACAGAACATCCTGAATGGTTCCAATGGCGGCCTGACGGTACCATTCAGTATGCGGAAAATCCCCCTAAAAAATATGAGGACATTTATCCTTTTGCCTTTGATTCTCCCCATTATGACAGCCTGCGTCAGGAACTGCTGGATATTATTTTGTACTGGAGCGACAAGGGTATCCGGATTTTCAGGATCGACAACCCCCACACCAAACCGTTACGGTTCTGGGAGTGGGTCATTGCCGCGTGCAAAAAAAAATACCCGGAAACCATCTTTCTGGCCGAGGCCTTCACCCGGCCCAAGACCATGTACCGGCTGGCCAAGGGCGGTTTTACCCAGTCCTATACCTATTTTACCTGGCGCAACCTGAAATGGGAAATCCAGCAGTATTTTGACACCTTGACCCGGACAGGGGTAAAAGACTTTTTCTGGCCCAACCTGTGGCCCAATACCCCGGATATCCTGCCGGAATTTCTGCAGCTGGGGGGCCGGCCGGCGTTTATCCTCCGGTTGATGCTGGCTGCAACCCTTTCTTCCAGCTACGGCATCTATGGACCGGCTTTTGAATTGTGTGTAAACGAACCTTTGACCCCCAATGGGGAGGAGTATAATCATTCGGAAAAATATGAAATCATTCACTGGGATCTGGAAGCGTCCCACACGCTCAGGCCGTTTATCACCAGAATCAACCGGATCAGGCGGGAAAACCCGGCTCTGCAGCAGACCCGGAACCTGATGTTTCATCCGGTGGATAACGAAGAGATCCTGTGCTTCAGCAAATACACGGATGATTTTTCCAACATCATCCTGGTGGCAGCCAATCTTGATCCCCATCATACCCACAGCGCCTGGGTGCAGCTGCCTTTTGAGGAGATGGGTGTGCCGGTGGAAAAAACGTTTCAGATGCATGATCTGGTGAGCGATGCCCGGTACCTGTGGCACACAGGACACAATTTTCTGGAAATCGATCCGGCCGTGGTTCCGGTCCAGATTTTCCGCATCCGCCGCCGGATGCGCACGGAAAACGATTTTGATTATTTTATGTAATAAGACATAAAGGACAGCAATCTTATGGCAAAACGCAGCCCACAACCGAAAAATGATCCGTTGTGGTACAAAGATGCAGTGATTTATCAGCTCCATATCAAGACGTTTTATGACAGCAATGGGGATGGCATCGGTGATTTCAAGGGCCTGACCGAAAAACTGGGGTATCTGCAGGAACTGGGGGTCACCGCCCTGTGGCTGCTGCCTTTTTACCCTTCCCCCCTGAAAGATGATGGATACGACATCGCTGATTTCAAGGCCATCAACCCGGCATACGGCACCCTGGCAGATTTCAAGGCGTTTATGCGGGCGGCACGCAAACACAACATGAAGGTGATCACAGAACTTGTGATCAACCACACATCAGACCAGCATCCCTGGTTTCAGCGGGCCCGGCGGTCAAAACCGGGCAGTGCCTGGCGCAATTTTTACGTGTGGAGCGATACCCCTGAAAAATACACAGATGCCCGCATTATTTTTCAGGATTTTGAGAGCAGCAACTGGACCTGGGATCCGGTGGCCAAAGCCTATTTCTGGCACCGGTTCTACTCCCACCAGCCGGATCTCAACTTCGACAACCCAAAAGTGCATGACGCGATCTTCAAGGCGTTGGATTTCTGGATGGACATGGGGGTGGACGGCCTGCGGCTGGATGCCATCCCCTATCTCTATGAGCGGGAAGGAACCAACTGCGAAAACCTGCCTGAAACCCATGTGTTTCTCAAAAAGCTGCGGCAGCGCATGGATGAAAAATACCAGGGCAGGATGTTTCTGGCCGAAGCCAACCAGTGGCCTGAGGATGCGGTGCAATATTTCGGAGACGGTGATGAATGCCATATGAGCTTTCATTTTCCTTTGATGCCCCGGCTTTACATGGCAGTGCACATGGAAAGCCGGTTTCCGGTCACTGAAATCCTTGACACCACGCCCGCCATCCCGGAATCCTGTCAATGGGCCATCTTTTTGCGGAACCATGATGAACTGACCCTGGAAATGGTCACGGATGAAGAACGGGATTACATGTACCGGGCCTATGCCAGGGATGCGCGCATGCGCCTGAACCTGGGCATCCGGCGGCGCCTGGCCCCGCTCATGGGCAACCACCGCCGCCGGATCGAATTGATGTATGCGTTGCTGCTCTGCCTGCCGGGCACCCCCATCCTGTATTACGGGGATGAGATCGGTATGGGGGACAATATCTACCTGGGGGACAGAAACGGGGTCCGCACCCCCATGCAGTGGGGCCCGGACCGGAATGCCGGGTTTTCCCGGTGCAATCCCCACCAGCTGTATCTCCCTGTGATCACCGATCCTGAATACCATTTCGGGGTGCTCAACGTCGAAGCCCAGAAGCAGAACCGCCATTCCCTTTTCTGGTGGATACGGCGGCTGCTCACCCTGCGCAGCCGCATACCCGCTTTCAGCAGGGGGGATCTGGTGTTTCTGGAACCGGAAAATCCCAAAATCCTGGCCTTTATCCGCCGGCATGAAGACCAGTCCGTGCTGGTGGTGGTTAATCTTTCCCGGTTTGTGCAGTATGCTGAACTGGCTATGCAGGGATATGAAGGAAGAATTCCGGTGGAAATATTTGGCAACACCCCTTTTCCGGGCATTACCGATGCCCCGTATTTTCTCACCCTGGGGCCCCATGGTTTTTTCTGGTTTCTGCTCACGCCCCCCGAACAAGCGGATACGGAATCTGACATGGATGCCGAACTGCCGGTATTCGAGGTGCGCACACGATGGGAGGAGGTGATGCAGGGGAACCTGCGCAGCCGTTTTGAGAAACATCTGCGGTCCTATATTGTAAAATGCCGGTGGTTTGGCGCCAAGAACAGCCGCATCAAGTCCCTTGCCCTGGGTGACCAGGTGTCTGTGGGCAACCATGTTCGGGCAGGTTATATGCTCCTGGTAACCCTGGGGTACACAGACGGTAAGGATGAAACCTATATCCTGCCGGTTACCTGTCTGAGCGCTGCAGACGGCGCAGCTGTCATGGAGAACCACCCCCAGGCGGTCATGGCACAGATAAAAATGACATCCAAAGGACAGGAAGGGTTTCTTGTGGACGGTCTGTTTCATCCGGGGTTCTGCCACGTGCTTTTGGAAATGATCCACCGCAGGCAATCTGCAAAAGGCAGCAAGGGCAGGTTAACGGCAACACCTGCCACCGGGTTTAAACGCATGTACAGCACGCTGAGCCTGCCGATGGAAACCAGGGTGATAAGCACGGAACAGAGCAACACCTCCATCATTTTCGGGCACCGGTTCATTCTCAAGCTGTTCCGCCGCCTGCAGGAAGGGACCAACCCCGACCTGGAAATATCACGGTTTCTGGCCGGCAGGGGGTTTGCCGGTCTGCCCGGTCTTGCCGGGTTTCTGGAATACACCCGTCAGGATGAGGAACCCGGTACTGTGGGTATTCTCCAGGAGTATGTGCCCAACCAGGGGGATGCCTGGGCCTATACCGTGAGCAGCCTGTCCGGTTTTTTTGAACGGGTGATGGAGAGCCGGGAAAATATTCCGGTTTCTCTGCCCCGCAAAAGCCTGCTGGCATTAAGCCGGATGCCTGTTCCCCCTGAGATGGAAACGCAGATCGGATTTTATCTGGAATCCGCTGTTCTGCTGGCCCGGCGCACAGCCCAGATGCATGCGGCACTGGCATCGGCATCACAGGATCCTTTGTTTACACCTGAACCGTTTTCCAAACTCTATCAGCGCGCGCTTTTTCAGTCCATGAGTTCCATGGCAGGCAGGGTACTGGGACAGCTTGAAAAACGCATCAGGGCCCGGAAAAATCCATTGCCGAAAAATATTCAGGCCGCCGCAAAACAGATACTGGACCGCAGGCAGGAGATCATTGACCGTTTCAGGGCACTCACAAGCCGAAAGATAAGCGCCATGAGGGTGCGGTGCCACGGTGATTTTCACCTGGGCCAGATTTTACACACAGGCCAGGATTTTGTGATTATCGATTTTGAAGGAGAACCGGTCCGGCCAGTGAGTGAGCGGCGCATCAAACGGTCTCCCCTCCGGGATGTGGCAGGGCTTTTGCGGTCATTTCACTATGCCTGTTATGTGGCCCTCCAGGCCGAGGAAGCAAGGGGGATGTTCCATCCTGAACTGCGCGGGACCATGGTGGCCAGGGCAGAGGAATGGCGGATGTGGGTGAGTGCCCAGTACTTGGGTGAATATCTGGCCAGAAGTGCTGATGCCGGTTTTCTGCCTGATACCCATGAGGAGATGGAAATACTGCTGCATGCGTATCTCATGGAAAAAGCGGTGTATGAGCTCGGCTATGAAATGAACAACCGCCCCGACTGGATCAATATACCCCTCACAGGGATTGAACAACTATTAAATGAAACCTGATATATATATGGAGGGTAACATGCCCGATCAAGATCACAGCACCCTGAATCAGAAAAAAATAAAACCCGGTGATATCAGTCTGATGAGCGAAGATGATCTGTTTTTGTTCAATGAAGGCAGCCATTTTTGCCTGTATGACAAACTGGGCGCCCATCCCATGAAAGTTGACAATCAGAATGGATTCTATTTTGCCGTGTGGGCCCCCAATGCCCAGGCGGTTTTTGTCACGGGATCATTCAACGACTGGCACACTACCCAGCACCCGCTGACACCCCGGGCAGATTCAGGTATATGGGAGGGTTTCATCCCCGGTATTAAAAACGGGACGTTGTACAAATATCATATCCGTTCCACACAGAAAGAATACCAGGTGGACAAAACCGATCCGTTCGCGTTTTACACCGAGTTGTCTCCCCAGACTGCTTCTGTGACATGGGATCTGGCCCATGAATGGGAAGATGACACCTGGATGGAAAACCGCAGCAATGGTAATATGAAATCAGCGCCCATGACCGTCTATGAAATGCACCTGGGTTCCTGGATCCGGATACCGGAAGAAAAAAACCGGTTTCCAACCTATCGGGAACTGGCTGAAAAACTGCCGGATTACCTTGTGAAGATGGGGTTTACCC
>JAABSS010000001.1 GCA_011390235.1 Desulfotignum sp. | reverse complement strand
GAGAGTAACCAGGCCAAACGGGATCAGCTTCACGAGCTGAGAAAATCAACCAAAAAATACCAGAACCTGATGGAAGATATTACCCGGGGCACGGAACAAATCTTTGAGGAACTCAAGCGCTGGCGGTTTGAATCCAATGTCATTGATACCATTGAAAAGAGCATCCGCAGCACCATAGTCTGGTTTGATACAGTGGACAATCTGCTGGAAAAATGTGCCAAGACCTTTAACGTGATGAAAGATACCATGCTCAAGCAGGCATCGGATCAGGAAAAATTTGTGCAATGGGCCACTGCCAGGACAAATCTTGGTGCAGACAAGGCTGCTGTCCTGCACAAAGATATCCAGGCTATCATGGATCAGGTGGCTTTGCGCAGGGAACTGATAAAAGGCGATGCAGATGATCTCCGGGGCATAATCCAGGGTGTTGATAAAGGCCGCAAAGATGCTGATTCTGCCAAACGTGAACTGGTACGGGCCAATTTGCGGCTGGTGGTCAGCATTGCCAAAAAATATACCAACCGCGGGCTGCAGTTCCTGGATCTGATCCAGGAAGGCAATATCGGTTTGATGAAAGCGGTGGACAAGTTTGAATACCGGCGGGGATACAAATTTTCCACCTATGCCACCTGGTGGATCCGCCAGGCCATCACCCGGGCCATCGCAGACCAGGCAAGAACCATACGTATTCCCGTGCATATGATTGAAACCATCAACAAACTTATCAGAACCTCCAGGTATCTGGTGCAGGAAATGGGCAAAGAACCATCTCCTGAGGAAATTGCTGAAAAAATGGAAATCCCCATTGACAAGGTCAGGCGGGTTTTAAAAATTGCAAAAGAGCCCATTTCTCTGGAAACCCCCATTGGAGAAGAAGAAGACAGCCATCTCGGGGATTTTATTGAAGACAAGAAATTTTCCATTCCTTCGGAAGCTGCCATTGACTTCAGCCTGGCGGAACAGACGCGTAAAATTCTTGCCACCCTGACCCCCAGAGAAGAAAAGGTATTGCGCATGCGGTTTGGTATTGGTGAAAAATCAGATCACACACTGGAAGAGGTGGGCAAGGATTTTACCGTGACCCGGGAACGCATCCGCCAGATCGAGGCCAAGGCCCTGAGAAAATTGCGCCACCCCACAAGGAGCAAGAAGCTTAAGACATTTATAGAAAATTAGATGTTGACTTGGATATGTGTTTGCTATATATAATTAAAGTTTGTTTGGGTGCCAACGGTAACGGGCCTATAGCTCAGTTTGGCAGAGCCACCGGCTCATAACCGGTCGGTCCCTGGTTCGAATCCAGGTGGGCCCACCATGCGCCCGGACAGACAATGTTTGTGAATGGGAAAAAGATAAGGATGGTCAGGCCATATATGAATATGCCTGTAAAAAAGCAATACCGGGATGAATCTTCAAAGCGTGGCATTTCACCACGCTTTTTTTATTGGGGTTGATGGATCATGGCACCAACCGTAAAGCAGATCATAGATATAATCGATGAGATCGCCCCTCACAGTCTGGCCGAATCATGGGATAACTGCGGCCTTTGTGTTGGTGATTTTACATGGCCGGTAAAAAAAATCCTGGTGGGTCTCGACCCTTGTATGCAGGTGATGCAGGCAGCCGGAAAGTGGGAAGCAGATATGGTACTTACCCACCATCCTTTGTTTATCACCATGGAAAAAACCATTGATTTTCAGCACATGCCCGGATCTGCCATCGCTCTTGCGGCCAGAGAAAAAATTGCCGTTGTCTGTGCACATACAAATCTGGACAAAGCCCGAAACGGGCTGAATGATTTTTTTGCTGACCGCATCGGTGTTGTATGCACCCACCCCCTTGTCCCGGATCAGGGCACTTCAGATGAACAGTCCGGCAGAACCGGTATCGGAAGAATCGGACACATAGCATCTGCCATTACCCTGGCAGAAATGGTGGCAAAAATTAAACACCAGCTGGGAGTCAGTCAGGTTCGGGTGGTGGGAGATATGAATTTACTGGTTGAAAAAATTGCCGTATGCACAGGATCCGGCGGCTCTTTGATACCGGATTTTTTAACATCCGGGGCAGACCTGTATGTCACCGGCGACATAAAATACCATGATGCCCGCCTGATTGAAGCCCGGGGCAGGGCATTAATTGATGTGGGGCATTTTGCCTCGGAAATCATTGCAAAGGACCTGTTGTCCCGCAGGATGCGCCAGGCAGCCTCTCATGCGGGGCATGACCTGGAAATAAAAAGTTTTAATCAGGAAGCAGATCCATTTGCCATAGTGTAAGGACAGCTTATGAACCAGACTTTAAAACAAGATATTGAAACACTTGTGAGGCTCCAGCAGATTGAATCTGAAATTTACAGGCTTCAATCGGTTATCCAGAAAGTTGAAAAAGAAAAAATCGTACTTGCCTCCAGACGCAGGGAATTTGAAACTGCTTTGCGTGCATACAAGCTGGAGTTGGAAGAGATTCAGCAAAAATGTACCGATGCAGAGCAGGAAATCAAAACCGTGGATGACCGGATCATAAAAAGCAATGAAACCCTGAGAATGGTAAAGACCAACAAGGAGTACCAGGTATTGCTACGGGAAGTGGATGACAATAAAAAACGCAAGGATGCTTTGGAAAACCAGTTGCTGGAATTTTATGACCAGAAAGAAGCTGCACAAATGCGGGTCCAGGAAAATGAACAGCAGTTTTTGCAGCTGGCGGAACAGATCAAGTCGGAGCAGGCGGAAATTGACAAAAAAACGGTTGATGACAGGGAATTGCTTGAAGAATCTTTGGCCCAGCAGAAAAAGATCGGGCAGGATCTGGACACATCTTTAATGAACCGGTTCAGAAAAATATCCAGAATGAACCAGGGCCAGGCAGTTGCCCAGGTAAGAAATGAGTCCTGTATGGGCTGTTTCATGAATGTTCCGCCCCAGTTGTGTATTGAGGTGCAGCGGGGCAATCAATTAATTTCATGCCCCCAGTGCAGCCGGATTCTTTACTATGTGAATGATGATCCAATGTCAGGGGAATAATTTTTTGATTTCGGTCTGACCGGACTGAACGATCGCTGGGTCAAAGACCTGGAGGAAAGTCCGAACACCGCAGGACAGGACGCTCCATAACGTGGAGTCACGGTGACGTGAAGGAAAGTGCAGCAGAAAGCAGACCGCCTTTTGCGGGTTGGTTCCAGCCCGAAGAAGGTAAGGGTGAAACGGTGCGGTAAGAGCGCACCAGTTTCCCGGGTGACCGGGAAAGCTTGGTAAACCCCGTCCGGTGCAAGACCAAATAGGGAAACGCTTGAGGGCTGTCCGTCCGAAGTTTCCGGGTAGGTTGCTTGAGGTGTGCGGCAACGCACATCCCAGATGAATGATCGTTGGCCTGTTTTTTTCCGGGTAACCGGGACAGGCAACAGAATTCGGCTTACTGGCCGGTCAGACCGAAATTTACCTTCACCGGGAAATCCAGATGAATAACAGCTGTGATATTTCATTTAAAGAAAAAGCCAATATTTTTTCTTTTGAATTTTTAAAATGTATCCAATTTATCTCCACCATTGAAGATGATACCTATCTGTTCACCAAAAAGCTGTTTTCCAAGCTGATTATCAATTCCCATATTCTGGAAGATTTTCTGGATTTTCATGGGGCAAAAAAAAATTCAGAGTGGCTTTTTTACCGGGAACTGGGTGCCCTGGTAAGGCATATGGCCCTGGCCTGCTATTCCCAGCGCCACATTCTGAACCGTCTGACATTCTATCGGCTGGAATATGCCGGTCATGATCTTTTCAAACAGGAAGCCATTGATACCTTGAGAATTCTTCAGGATTCCTTGAAACTGGCTGCCCCGGTTATTCTGGCTGAGGCCAGGCGCCTGCAGATCACCATTCCCCGTTCCGGATATAATCTGAGTTATTTTCCCGGTATTTCATCCACCCAGCAGCTGGATCACAATATCGATGAATTTACACCCAGAGATAACCAGAAAAAAAATCTGACCCGTATTGCCAGTGAATTTCTTGATGTGGTAAAGGCATTTGAATCATTTTCCTTTTATGAACGGTATGATGTAAAAGATATTAAGCAGCTGGTGCCCGAAAAAATCAATGAAGTCAATATCCGCAGTTTTGAAATGAAGGTCCATAATATTCAGTCTTCTTTTGATTCCTATGTGGTGAAAACCCACTCCTCGGAAGAAAATATGCTTTTAGATCAGCTGCGCAGCCATTTTTCCATTGTTTTTCATATTCTCCAGGTCATGGGGCGGCTGCTGCATTTTTATGAACGCCATCTGTATGATGTGGGATTCAAAGATGTTTACATGCGTGTCAGGCAATCTCTGGCCCAACTGATCGATCCGGATGTCCTTTTGGACCGGGCGGTAAATTTTTGTCTGTTTTATGCCTGGAAGTTTTTGTCATCCGGAAAGCAGGTGGCCTCCCGTATTTTGAATAAAAACATGGAAACCTCCTCCGTTGAAGTGTCCATCCCCATGGACAGAGGGTTTCACAGCCGCCCCAGCCTTCTGGTGGCAAAGATTGTCCAGCATTACGGCGGAGAGGTGATTCTGCGGGTGGGCACCGATCATTTTGATGCCTCTTCGGTTCTGGATATCCAGTGGGCAGGGGGTAAAATAAAGAAAGAAAATATTGAAACTGTCGTCTTTACAGGAGATTCCAGGGCATTGCATGACCTGGTCATTCTGGCTGATGTAAACTATGGGGAAGACCATATGGGAAAAGGGACCCCGCTGCCCAGACAATTGTCCTACCTGAGTTAAACCATGGATTTTATCAGGCGATTACCTGTTATTGTGGCAGCAGGGAAAGGGTGCCGCATGGGCGCTGCCATAAAAAAGCAATACCTGGTTTTCGATAAAATTCCGGTTTTGACCAGGACATTGATGGTATTTGACCGCCACAATCTTCTGGATGATATCATTCTGGTGGTTCCTGAAGAAGACCAGACCTATTGCCGAAAAATTATTATCCAGCCCTATGCATTTTCACAAAAGATCCATGTGGTTGCCGGGGGAAAGACCCGGCAGGAATCTGTTTTTCACGGGCTCAACAAGGCAAAACAGATTACTGAGGCCCCGGACAGCACGCTGGTGCTTATCCATGACGGGGTCCGGCCGTTTGTAAGCCCTGATTTGATCAACCGCCTTATGGCTGTTGCGGCCCGGCAGGGAGGATGCATCCCGGTCCTGGCTGTGAATGACACCCTTAAACTGGTTGATCGAAACCAGCAGGTAAAAAAAACCCTGGACCGGGATCAGATATACAGGGCCCAGACTCCCCAGGTGTTTTGTCTTGACGTGATTCTGAAGGCATTTGCATATGCCGGGATCACCAATTTTACGGGAACAGATGATGCATCGATTATGGAACATGCAGGTTTTCGCGTTTATACCACACAGGGTGAGGTTACAAATATAAAATTGACAACCCCGGATGATCTGGTCCTGGCACGTTATTATAAAGAAAAGATGCAGCTGGTTTTAAAATAACCATCCGGCCCGGTCAGGCAGTTTATTATTGACTTTGGATCACAGTTAAGCATAATAGGAAAGATTGTCTTAATCCATGATTATATTCTGGAGGTACCTTGATGGCGGAAAAACCGGCAATAAAAATTGGTTATCTGAAAATTACCGATCACCTTATTTTGGGTGTGACAAAGCTCAAACTTGAAAAAGGTATGGAAACCTTTGCCCATTGTTCCCTTGAGACGGTTGTCAAAAACGGATGGAATGAGGTTGCAGATGCCATTGCCACCAAGTCGCTGGATGGTGCCCTGATCCTGGCCCCCACAGCCATGGATCTGTTCAAATCCGGAATTGATTTAAAATTGCTGCTGCTCACCCATAAATCCGGCAGTGTTCTGGTTAAGAGCAAAAACGCCCACATAGAAAAAATCGAGGATTTTGCCGGAAAGACCGTTCTGATTCCCTATCAGTTATCCATCCACAACATGCTGTTTCACAAACTATTGTCGGAAAAAGGGCTGACCCCCGGCCGGGCCAGTGAACCCAATGTGGATGTCATACTCGAAGTTGTGGCCCCGTTTCAGATGCCTGAAGCCATCCAGCTGGATGAGGAAGGGGAAATCGGCGGCTTTATTGTGGCCGAACCTTTCGGCTCCCAGGTCATTGCCCAGGGACATGGAGAAGAATTTTACCTGTCCAAGGATTTATGGCCAAAGCACCCCTGCTGTGTGTTTGTCATGCGCACTGAAATCATGGAAAAATACCCTGAAGCCATCCAGGAAATCTGCACCAGTTTTGTGAGATCCGGTCTTGCCATTGATGCCCAGCCCGATCCGGCATCTGTCATTGGCGGAGACTTTCTGTCCCAGGAAAAAGATGTGATTCACCGGGTATTGACCCAGCCGCCGGACCGCATACTCACTGGTGAGCTGCTTCCGGTGATAGAGGATCTGGACACCATTCAAAAATATATGATGGACAAAATGAAGATCATGACCAGCCTGGTTGATCTGGAAAAGTTTGTGGATACCCGGTTTGCGAAAAAAGCAGGTGCCAGGTAAAGCGGTCTCAACTGGCTGCGTCAATGAATGAATAAATTTGTGAAATCGCTTTTACCGTCCAGTCGGGCTTTCCTGAAATAGTTTCCACTTTGTCCTGGTTCAACCGCCGGGCTGTTTCTTCAGCACCAACTCCCCGGGTCTTTAATGACATGATGATTTTCATCACCGCAGCCTTGTATTTTTCCAGGTCCTGATCACGGGAAATATCAGGTTTCAGGGAAGGTTCCGTATTCACCAGGGCTGCCAGGTCATCCAGGGGTGCATCGTTTTTGTCAGTATGTCCGGTGAGGGTATCCTCCGGTTCATTTTCAGCAGGTATCAATCGGGAAAGATCATCCAGGTCATCTGTTTCAGACGGCTGCACCAGCAAAGACAAATCGTCCGGATCCACAGATGCTTCGTTTTCAGGCCCATCTGTGATTAATACACCCAGATCATCCAGATCACCCAGGTCTTTTGCAGTATCGGTTTCCCGGGGGACATCCACCAGCCGGGTCAGGTCATCCAGGTTCTTTTTGTCTGGCTGGTCAGAGGATGCAGAATCAATTAAATCTGCCAGGTCATCCAGATTTTTTGAACAGGGCAAAGGGGTGTCCAGCAGCTGGGTTAAATCATCTTCTGCCTGGATGGTCCGGACTGCTTCATGGGTTATCGTCTGAATTGCAGGATCCTGACTGCCCTGTCTGATCATCTGCTGGAGCGCTGCGGCAATATTGCCCATGGCTGCCGCTTTTTTTTCTTCTGCCGCAGCTCTTTTTTCAAGGGCTGCAGCTTTTCTCTCTTCTACTGCAGCCCTTTTTTCATGGGCCAGGGCAATTTTTTTCTGGTTATCTTCCAAATTGTTAAAAAGGGACCTGATAAGATGAAATCCATTTTTGCCGATCCGTATATCTTCATCAGGCTGCTCAAAGAACGGGGCGTTGGCATCGCTGGTATCTTTGGTGTGATTTTTGTGCAGGTCCGGATCAGCGTCAAGAATTTTTTCTATTTCTCCGGGCAGTCTGCCGGCTTCCAGCGTCTGTTTTATCCAAAGCATCAAAGGAAGATCTTTTTTTGCATACCAGGGACGTCCTTTTACCATTTCAACACAAAACCGGCTGCCAAACCGTTTCAATACAAACCTGGTCAGCGCAGTTCCGGCATCTATCTCCCGAGAGATATCATGAACAGATAATAAATTTTCTCCAACCGCATCTTTTTGTGTATTTGTATTATCCACTGTTTGCATGTCTCCTTTACAAACCCCTGGTTTGGCTCAAATCGCATACTATCATAGTTTTTCAAACCGAAAAAGAAATTTCCACCAGGTGAAATGAATCAAACCGTTTGACAGGAAATAAGCGGGTT
>JAABSS010000011.1 GCA_011390235.1 Desulfotignum sp. | reverse complement strand
AAGGTGTTTTCCAAAAATCATATGCAGAAATACAATATTCCCTGCGCCATGGGAAAAGCCTTTACCGATCCAGCCAAAGCAAAGGCATATGCCAGGTTTTTAGGAACCCCCTGCGTGATCAAGGCCGACGGCCTGGCTGCCGGAAAAGGCGTGATCATTTGCGCCACCCTGGATGAAGCATACCAGGCCATTGATGACATGATCACAGAAAAGCGGTTCGGCGATGCCGGGACCACCGTGGTGGTGGAAGAGTGCCTGCAGGGAGAAGAAGCATCCTTCATTGCCTTCACCGACGGCAAAACCGTACTGCCCCTGCCCGAATCCCAGGACCACAAGCGGGCACTGGATAATGATGAAGGCCCCAATACCGGCGGCATGGGAGCCTATTCTCCGGCCCCGGTCCTGGACCATATGCTGCGCGCCAAAGCCATGAACGAGGTGATGATCCCGGCGGTCCAGGGCATGGCCAAAGAAGGCACCCCGTTCAAGGGAGTGCTCTATGCCGGACTCATGGTGGACAAGGATAAAATCAAGGTCCTGGAATTCAACACCCGCCTGGGGGACCCGGAAACCCAGCCCATTCTCATGCGGGTAAAAAATGATCTGGTACCGTTGATGGAAGCCTGCTGCAACGGTACTTTGCACCAGCATTCAGTGCAAATCGATCCCAGGGCAGCGGTATGCGTAGTTGTTTCTGCCGGCGGATACCCGGGGGCTTACGAAAAAGGCCATGCCATCTCCGGCCTGGATGCAGCCAATGGGATCCATGACACCATGGTGTTCCATGCCGGCACTGCCATGGACAAAGACCGGGTGGTCACATCAGGGGGAAGGGTTCTGGGGGTCACCAGCCTGGGAGACACGGTGCAGCAGGCCATTGACACGGCCTATGAGGCGTGTGACAAAATCTCGTTTACCGGTCATTTCTATCGCAAAGATATCGGGGCCAAAGCAGTCAAGCGCCTGTCCGTTCCGCCCAAAGTCGGGGTGATCATGGGATCGGATTCAGACTTTCCTGTCATGGAAAAAGCCCTGGTCATTTTAAAACAGTTTGATATTCCCTATTACGTCACCGTGGCATCGGCCCACCGGACTCCGGACCAGGCAGCCAGGCTGGCATCACAGGCAAAAAAGGACGGCATTCAGGTGCTGATCTGCGGGGCCGGTCATGCGGCCCATCTGGCCGGGGTGATCGCGGCCCACACCACCCTGCCGGTGCTGGGAGTTCCCATAGACTCATCTGCACTCCAGGGGCTGGACGCGCTGCTGGCCACCGTGCAGATGCCCCCGGGCATCCCGGTGTCCACCATGGCCATCGGCAAATCCGGGGCCCACAATGCCGGTATCTTCGCCGCCCAGATCATCGGGCTGTCAGACCCGGCAGTGGCGGAAAAACTGCTGGCATTCAAGCAGAACATGGCTGCCAAAGTAGCGAAAAAGGCTGCATCTTTTGCCTGATACCCGGTTTAAAAAAACACAGCGGGTGATCCGGGTGCATCCGGATCACCCTGACCAGGATGCTGTTAACCAGGCCGCAGAATACATAAAAACCGGGGGTGCGGTGATCTTTCCCACCCGTTGTCTGTATGGCCTGGCAGCAGATGCCCTGGATCCGGCAGCAGTAGACAATGTTTTTGCCATCAAGCTTCGGCCGAAACACAATCCCCTCCTGGTCCTGGTTCACAGCCACACTGACCTGGAGGGGATTGTGGCCGGGATCCCGGACCAGGCAAAGGTGCTCATGCACACCTTCTGGCCCGGCAGCCTGACCCTGGTGTTTGAAGCAAAGCCCGGGATCTGTGAGTTTCTCACAGCCGGCACCGGTAAAATCGGTGTCCGGATACCGTCTCATCCCGCAGCCCGGGCACTGGTCAAGGCAGCCGGCCGTCCCATCACCGGTACCAGTGCCAACCTTTCCGGATCACCCGGCTGCAGCTGTATCAGCGACATGCCCCGGCAATTGATACAGGCAGCGGATATGGTCCTGGATGCCGGCACCTTAAAAGGCGGCGCCGGCTCCACCATCCTGGACATCACCTGTGAACCGCCCCGGGTCCTCAGGCAGGGGACCATACCATCTGACATCATCAGCCAAACCCTTCATGACGTAATCAAAACAAGTAAAAAAGTTACCTTCTGAGCCCAGCAAATTTAATGACAAAACTGCTTTTTTATTAACATCCCTCGAGAAGAAGTTGGAGTCTCGCCTCCTGCACCAAAATTATCAAGGCTTTCAGCATTTTACCGGAAGCTTTTTTTATGTCTAACCTGGTGACTGTGCCCGCTATTCAGCAATGCTGTGATCCCTGTTTTTTTATGTTCAACAGGCTGATTGATATGGGTTCTTTTCCCCTGTTCCATGCCTTGGAAAAAAGCGTTTTTATCCATCCGGAAGGAAGTCCGCGCCCTTTGCAGCCGGGGGAACAACCGCCTTCTTTCAAGGTTGTTTTCTGCCTGGCATTTAACACGCAACGCCTTTACTGCAGCGACCGGCAAGGATGTATCTCCATTGGTTTTAACGTCATCATGCTCTTTGAACATCATCTCATGGTTAGATCTTATGCCTTTCATGAAGCCCAAATCAAAAGCCACCTTCCCTGCCCGCTGTCCAAAATGTTTTTTCCGGAAATCCTTCCATAATACCTTGGATGTATTCAAAAGAAACCGGTACACATATTCAGCTACCACCAGGGCTTCTTTATTGCCTATCAGGACCCCTGCCTTATATTCCTCATCGGTTTGGGCATCATAGATTGTTGCGATAACACAATTTACAAAATAGTATTCCTCCAAAAAACTCAGGATCTGTTTTTCAATGCTTTCCATACGCTTTTTGTTGGTACGAAGATACACATATCTGATGCCTGAAGAATCAGTTTCATCTCTGGCAATCCGGTCCAGATTATATTTGTTCAGCAGATAGTTGGCTTTTTTGGATGCTGCCCGGGATTCAGATTCATTACTTGATTGCCCTAAAGCCAACAATTTTTCCACCCGCCGTAACATTTTTTGCGCCTTTTCAGGCAGGGTGTCCATAAAGGCCGCTATATGTTCTTGATCAAAAGCGCTTCTCTCGGCAAATGCCGGATGCACCCCTAATTTTTCACAGGCAGTTTTGAAATACTGCCCATGGCAGTCAGCGTTTTCAAAGTATTCACTTACGTATTGATGGGCCATCTCATGTTTGAATATTTCCAGAACAATTTCCCAGGGATTATTCACAATCAAATCCCTGGAAACGGAAATTTCTCGATTATTTGATTCCCAAAAAGCCAATCGTTTTTTTCCAAAAACAATACTGACCAACGGCGTGGGCAATGAAACGCATTGGCTGTAACAGATCCGCCCATGTTCTTTTTGCAGTTGTTTTGCCCAACGGATTTCGATGTCTTTTGTTTTGTCTTGCATTAATCCATCCCTAAAGTGTCTTACAAAGTCTTGACTACCTTTTCCCATTATTGGGCTTCCGGCGCAACCGTTTTATTTCGGCAATCAACTCCGGGTCAGTTTCATGATAGGGCTCCTGCCCTCATCTTGCCTTTTAAGGTCTGTTTGAGTTTCTGTTCCAGTTTTTGTTTTTCTTTGCATCATACATCTACCTTATTACGGCAGCAGATGGGAGGATTGGTTCTTTTTTTCCCGTAACTCTGTAATAAAAATATTTTAACATCTATTTGGGTTTGCCTTGAAAACTTATTGACAAGTGTATCATTTTTCACTATTAAATATTTTCCGTGCCGGAGTGGTGGAATTGGTAGACGCAGAGGACTCAAAATCCTCCGCCTGAAAGGGTGTGCGGGTTCAACTCCCGCCTCCGGCACCACAATAAAAAC
>JAABSS010000125.1 GCA_011390235.1 Desulfotignum sp. | reverse complement strand
AAAAAGTACGTTTGTTCAATACGTTCCATGTCTATTTTAAGCTTTGAAAGTGTATATATCAGTTCCTGCAGATTCAGCATTCTGAAAAATATCATCCATGCGCTGTCTGATTTTGAATTTCTGTGCGCCTGTTCCAGTTTTTTTTTCAATCTCAAACACAATCAATTCCAGCTCTTTATCCACCATATCCCGGGGGATATTGATAACGACCTGATTCGTTTTTGGCCTGATTATTTCTCTTATCATAATCATTTACCTCCCAAGGGTTTCACAAATCCATGACAAAATATTACCCCCAATAAAAACTTTTAGCAACCCCAATATCCACAATAAGCCAAGCCCCCGTTTAATGGACAGGTCCACATGGGGTGCCGCCGCAAAATGGAACACCCCGTCAAACCCGTGGCTGTCAAACAGGTCTGTATCGCAGATGTTGCCATAGACAAGGAAAGCCAGCCCCCTCCGATCCCGGCCAGCACATTGTTCATGCGGTAGTTGAACCCCAGCTCCTTCAACGCCAGGTGCATGGCCGCGGTCCCACTGGTCAGGGCCTCGCAATGATGGATACCGGCATATTCGCAGAACACCTGCAAAAAATTTTATTTCTTGATTATGGCCATAAATATAGCCATAATGTTTAAAAACATAGTATAGAAAGGAGATGATGACAATAATGCAAAAGCAATTTTCTATAGCTGAAGCAAAAAACAGACTTCCCACCATTATTCATTCTGTCGAAAAGGGGCCGTCTGTCGAGTTGACCCGACGAGGGAAACCGGTTGCAGTATTGCTGTCGATTCAAGAATATGAACGGCTCAGCCGAAAATATTCGGGTTTTTGGAATGCCATTTCGGAATTTCGGCGAAAGGCTGAGGATGAAGGAATAGAGATTTCTGACAGGGATTTCAAAGGGCTTCGGGACCTGTCCTCTGGAAGAGAAGTCGCGTTAAAATGATGAAATATCTCATTGATACAAACGTACTTTCAGAGGCAGTGAAAACATTTCCTGACAAATCGGTCATGCGTATGCTTGAAAAATGTCAGCACGAAATAGTCACTGCTGCGCCGGTTTGGCATGAGCTTCAATTTGGTTGTCAGCGCCTTGCCCGGTCCCGGAAACGTGAAATTATTGCTTCATTTCTTACCGACGTCGTCAAACGCACAATGCCTATTCTTCCTTATGATGACAGAGCCGCAGAGTGGCATGCAGGAGAACGTGCCAGGTTATCATCAAAAGGCTTAACCCCCTCATTTGTTGATGGACAGATTGCGGCAATATCCGTGGTGAATGGTCTGATTCTGGTAACACGGAACATTGACGATTTTAAACATTTTTTAAGACCGAAGATTGAAAACTGGCACTTCCCGAAATCTGAATAAAATTTGCATCAGGTGATGACATATATATGTTTCATGGATTTTTTGCCTTATGGTTGAAATTTTTTTGCATGTATTCAGTGGGTAATTGCGCAAGAATTTTTTCCAGTTCCCCCTGCAGCTGGGACATGGAAAAATACCGGTTAAAATTTTGATATGCCTGGATACCTTTTTTCTGCCGCTCCTCATGGCTGCCTGCAAGCAAGGCTGCAGCGTCAGCCAGTTGTTTTGGATTTGCAGGCTCCACCCAGATGATGCCGCTGTCGCTGCTTTCCAGAAGGCTTCGGGGGTAAGCAGGTGTTGCAGCGGTAATTACCGGCCGGCCGCAGGCCATGGACTGAAATACCTTGTTGGGAATCACCCGTCTGGTTTTTGGTGTGTCCCCAAAAATACCCAGCAGAATATCGGCGCGGCAGATCCGGGATGGCAACTGCAAATAGGGCAGCCAGTTTTCAAAAGAGACATTGGGCAGCCCGGCGGTTATTTTCTGACATTTTTCCAAAAGAGGGCCATCACCCAGAAAGACCCAGTTTACAGGAGGTCCGTGGTATTGGCGGACAGCATCAGCAATGATCTGTGGTCCTTGTAAAGGAATAAAACTGCCGTAAAAAAGTATCTCAGGGGGGGCATTGTTGTTCCATCCGAAAGATTGTGCAGATTCGCTTTTATCTGGATAAAACAAATCTTCTTCCGCTCCCACAGGCAGCACAAAAATTTGCCGGGGATCGGCTTTCAGGACATTTTTGAAAAACCGGGCATGTTCAAAGGTATCGGCAAGTACCAGGTCAGATTCCTGCAGCAGGCGGCTTTCTTTGGCCAGCAGGCGGTTGGCCTGATGAGAATTTTCAGCAAATTTGCGCCGCTCAAATACCTGTTTATCATAATCGCTGATCAAGGGGTCAAACAGCAAAGGTATTTTGTATCTATGACTCCACCGCCGGGCAGACAGCAGATCCCGGTGCCGAAAGCTGGGTACCCAGACAAAATCAGGCTTAGATACACAGGTCAAAGTCGCCTGAAGGTTGCCCAGCGGAGAGACAAGGGGCCGAAAATCCTGAATCCGCCATCCCATTTGAACCAGAAGGCGCCGGATCAGGCGGTTGCGGGAATAATTCTGATCAAAGCGGCCCCACCAGAGAACCGTTTTTACCGATTGTTTTACCGATTGAACGACACCCTTACCGGTTGTGGCGCAAAAAAGCGCCAGCAGCCAGAAACAGGCAGCGGACCAGGCAGATGAATAGATAGCGTAATGGGTATTAAAAGGAAAGAATGCTGCCGATAATGCCAGAGCATAGGGCAGCATCTCTTTACGCCGGGACAGATCAGCACCCAGCCAGGTCCGCAGCAGCAGTCCCAGGGCCAGCACCAGTCCACCCAGGCCGATAATTCCGGTTTCGCTGCCGATATCCAGTACCAGGGAGTGGGCATGGTACACGGTCATCCCCCTACTGATAAACCAGTCATTTGAAGAGGCATAATCAGCATAAACATAGCGTAAATTACGCGCCCCCACCCCATTTACCGGGTTATCCCGAAATATATCGACAGCTGTCTGCCAGATGCCCAACCGCATGCCCAAAGCAGTATCAATCAATTCGGTATCCCCGCTGAAAACCATCACGGACTGTTTGACTCTTTCGGAAACGTAATCGGATACCTGCCAGGTACCCACAAGGGTCAAAACCATCAGCAGAAATGCAGCTGCAGACAGAAAAAGGGTATTCCGGTCCCGGTAAACCATCCAGGTCCAGAACCCGGCCATGACAACGGCCAGGCATATCCATCCGCCCCTGCCGCCGGCCAGAAACACCACCGCCACAAGCAAATTGACGACCACAACCTGTAAAAACAGGGGCCAGCTACGGCGGATGTGGACCAGGAGCAAGGGACAAAAGATAGACAGAACCATGCCCAGGTCACTGCCGGCACGAAAAAAGCTGTTAACCTGACCCTGGGGGGATTTGCCCAGTAGATTTTTCCCCAGCCCTGCCTGCAAAAGTGCATCAAACACCCACAGGAGCAGAACCCATGTGGCCAAACGCAGAAGCTTTGCCGGAGCACCGGGTTTTGTGAGGGTAAAGATGATAAAAACGCCCGCCGGGAAAAACCGCAAAAACAAAATCCATACTGTCAGCGTCTTTACGGGATTGACCGCCCCGATAAGCGAAATGCCTATGGGCACCCAGAAAAAGAGAAAAAGCAGGAAATACAATCTTATTTCCGGTCTTTCCCACAAAGTCCGGCCCTGCTTCACCAGCAGTACCAGACCACACACCACCATCAAAGCCATGGAAAGCTGGGAAAGCTGCCCGAACGGAACAGCGGCCGGAAAAGAAGCGATCAGGACCAGGGCGGCCCACTGACTGAAGAAAATCCGCCGATATGTAGTTATAATGTTCAAGAATATATCACAGACCAGATAGTGAAATTACCTCTGGTCATGCTTTACTTTCAAGACCATAATCGTGGTGTGCCTGCTTTTTTTGCCCCAGTGGCGGTGCTCCCTGTTCAGGAACATGCACCAGGCCGATGCCGAAACCGCAAGGGTTGTCCGGGGTAACAAACTCATCAACAACGGCAATCTTTTTGAGACGCTGCCAGAGATAAAAAACCTGATTGGTCGGTAACGGCTGATTTTGAAGGATATCATGAAAGGCTATCAAGCCGCCTGGCCGGACAAATTCCCGGTAATCTTCATAATCGGCCGTAACCCCGGCTTCGGTATGATCACCGTCAATAAAAAGGAAATCCACCAGATTGCCGTTCAATGTTTTTTTCACCCGGGCCTTGAATTCGGGGGCATGGGAGTTGCCGCTGAGCAGGTTCACGCGGCAGGCTGAACCGGGTGGAGGAAACCGGGTGAACAATGGTTCCTGGTAAGTCATGTCGATCAGATCACAGGTGATCAGGCGTTCTTTGGCCAGATATGCCCAGATCAAAGCGGTACCGCCACTGGCCGTACCGATTTCGAGAATAATGCGGGGCTTGATGGCAGCGACAGCCCGGGCCAGCCGGAGGATTTCTGAAGGGATCTGCATTGTTTTGACCCGCATGTATCCACCACCCCCGAAATGCATGGCCCAGTGAATCACATCCTCGAGTGATCTGGGTTCAGAATGGTATTCCCGGAGCCGCCGAAATGCATACCTGGCATTAAGCGGCTGGCGCAGCCGCCTGCTCAACTGTTTGAAAGAAGCCAAAAAATTCATATATCGTTTCCAAAGTCGGGTATATTATAAATTAAAATACTGAAAATCAGTGCTGTTATAAATCTGTCAATTTAGGGTATAAACTTTATTTTTGTCAACCAAATAAATAATGCGGTGAAAAACTTCATCATTCCCTTTGCGTTTCTTTTGGTTTAATATGCAAATCTGTTGTTCCACTGGTTCTTATGTTTTTTTATGACAGGAGCTTTTTTGAAACATATCCAACTGTTTAAAAAAATACCGACTACTGCTTTTATCAGCACAATGTTGCGGGTCAGTTACATGATTTTGGTCTTAATCGCAGTCAAATTGACCTTTAATGTGTATACTTCTCAAGAATTTATTGAATTTAATTATGTCCTTTTTCTTGTGGGAATTTCCAGTTTTATTTATTATCCATTTACAATTGATCTATGGCAGAAAAATATAAAAAACCATTCAATTGGAATTGGACTTGCCGTTTTTCTCTGTCTTTTTTTTATACTCGGATCAGTAATCCTTTTTTTTGTTAAATCCTTCCAGTTAAGTTTCTGGATAATATTCGGAACAATGTGTTATGGTGTAGCAAAATATTTTGAGAGAATCAATTACGTGGCCCGATTAACGGATCACCAGTACGTTACTGCATATTTGTTAACATTTGTGTTTCTTGCCCTGGAATATGCCGGCCTTTTATTAATCTATCTATTAGACTGGTCTGTTGCCGTAAGACTGTTTCTGCCCGGACTGGTAATCATTTATGTGATAAAGAGATTTTTTCTAAGGGGATTGGTTTCAGATGCCCAAAACACCTGTACATCTTTCAGGCAGTACTTTGGCCGGAAAAATATTTTTTTGGTTATTTACATGGGTTTTTTCTCTGTTACAATTGTTTGTGACCGTGCAATTGCCTATTCTGAACAAGGAAATTTGGCGGTTATTCTTCTGGTTTTTTCGTTTACCACCTCCATATTGACTTTATTTACCGTTATTATCGATACATTCAGACCCCAAATTATTGAAACATTCAACAACAAAGAACGGTTATGCGCACTCTGGAGGCAGACCATTATTGTTCTGGCGCTATTTTACCTGGTTTCGGTGACACTGGGTTATTTTATTGCAGTGAAACTGTCACTGATACCTGACGGGATGTTTATCTACTGGGGGAGTTTTCTGACGGTGAATCTTTTGATATCTTTAAGTCATTTATTCCAGATAACGCGGCAGAGCCAAAAAGAAATGAAATTGATAAATATTGCCTGGGGGATAACTCTATTATTGAAAATAGGATTATTCTCATTGTACAAAACCATAGGTTTGTCTTATTTGAGTTTTGTTCAATCTCTTGTCTGTGTCTTCTGTATAACATTGGGGATGAATTATTATTATGAATGCAAATTTTTGGCACAAAAATATGGTAATTCTGGGAAATCCGCATAGCCCCCACATTTCTGTCTGGCTCAATGCGGCAAAGCATGTGAATGTGCCGGTTGATAAAATAGCTATTCCCCATGGGACACAAGCACCTTTGTCTGAGAAAAATTTCCAGATCCTTTTTTCAAAACATCTGCCTGTTCTTTTCCCAAAGAGTCTGATGTATTTTTTAGGCGGCGTATATATATTTTTTAAATATTTGTTTAAGTCCAATCAGGTCATTCATGCGCACTGCGCTTCAGGATATGGATTTATGGCCTTTTTAAGCGGGAAAAAATATGCACTGACTACCTATGGCAGTGAAATTTTTAATAAAGACCGGAAAAGTTTTTTTTACAACCAGATAATGTCAATTGTTCTTAAAAGGGCCTTTTTGATTACAGCATCCTCCATGGCAATGGAAGATTATCTGGTGAATCGATATCAGGTTGACCGGTCTAAAATAAGAACATTTTCATTGGGGGTGTCCGGTGAATTTTTAACACCGGCAGTCCCGGGAAAGCTTTCTGAAGATATTGTGTCATTTTTGAAACAGAACAGATTTGTTTTTTTTTCCAACAGGAGAATAACCGCGCATTATAATATCCTTTATATTATCCAGGAATTTGAAACCCTTTTGTCTCTCAGTCCATTTTTGGCAGACCGATGCGGCCTGCTGCTCCTTTCAGGGGACTATGAGCCTGAATTTTTTGAAAAAATAGCCTGTTATATTGATGTACACAAACTACAGGACAACATTATGGTGATCACTGATTATATTGATAAAGACATGATGTCATCTATTCTTGAAAATACGACAGCTACCATTTCAATGGCTGCAACAGATCAATTATCAGCCGCAATTCTTGAATCTATTGCTAAAAATGTCCCCCCTGTTCTGAACCGCCTGGATGCCTATGCGGATATTGAAAATAATCAGTGCGGTATTTTTTTAAATGCAATGGAAACAGGCGCTCTGGCAGGCTGTCTAAATGACATTGTCTGCAAAAAATATGATCAAAGTATTTATCAAAACATGAAAACCTATGTGTCTTCTTTTTTGGAAAAAAAAAGGGTCCATGATAAGATAATTCAATTGTATCATGAATTACTCGATGAAAACATTGACATGCAGAAACAAAAAAAGTGACATACAACCTATGAAGCAGATCATTCAGGATTTGAAAAATGGGCAGACGATTCTTGAAACAGTACCGGCGCCCCAGGTAAAAAATGGTCATATTCTGATTAAAACCAACCAGAGCCTCGTATCTTTAGGAACTGAACGAAGTCTGGTTGAATTCGGAAAAGCAAGCTTGATTGAAAAGGCCCGCCAGCAGCCGGATAAAGTCAAACTGGTATTAGACAAGATTAAAAGCGATGGCCTGCTGCCTACCCTGGAAGCAGTATTTACAAAGCTTGGGCAACCTCTGCCGCTCGGATATTGTAATGCCGGGACGGTCATCGCCTGCGGTTCAGGGGTTCAGGGATTCAGGGCCGGCGACCGCGTGGCTTCCAATGGACCCCATGCCGAGTTTGTTGTTGTTCCCCAGAATCTGGCTGTAAAAATTCCTGACAATGTCACTGATCCAGAGGCATGTTTTACCGTCATCGGGTCAATTGGCCTTCAGGGTATTCGTCTTCTCCAACCGACTTTCGGCGAAACCATTGTTGTCATTGGGCTTGGTTTAATCGGACTAATTACCGCCCAATTGCTTGTTGCCAATGGTTGCAACGTCATAGGGTTTGATTATGATCAAACAAAAATAGACATTGCGATGCAAAAGGGAATTTCAGCAATCAGCCCGGGGCAGGGCATTGACCCAGTCAGATTTGTCGAATCTCAGACACAGGGAAACGGGGCGGATGGTGTTATTATTGCTGCCGCAACCAGTGATAAAAAAGTCATCTCCCAGGCAGCACAAATGAGCCGCAAGCGTGGAAGGATTATACTGGTTGGTGTTGTCGGATTGAATTTATCAAGAAATGATTTCTATGAAAAGGAACTGACATTTCAAGTGTCATGTTCATACGGGCCGGGCAGATATGATAGTAACTATGAACAAAAAGGCCATGATTACCCCCTGGGCTTTGTCCGGTGGACTGAAAAAAGAAATTTTGAAACCATCCTGCAGTCCATTTCTACCGGCAGACTGGATGTAAAACCATTGATATCTGAAAAGGTTCCGCTTGGGGATTTTAATAAAATTTATGGCAATTTAGGCGGCACAACCGCCATTGCCTCGCTGCTGGTTTATGATGATAAAGTATGCCCGGATTCGGTAGTAAAACTTTCTCAACCCGCTTTTGCAGCCGCTTCCGGTTCTTCTGCTATTGGTATTATCGGCGCTGGCAATTTTACTTCGGCAACTCTGCTGCCTGTCATCAAAGGGTTGGGTGCCAATATAAAATATATTGCCAGTTCCAGCGGATTGTCAGCAAAGATTCTGGCAAAAAAAGGCGGCTTTACCAATGCCACATCTGATTATACCCTGATTCTGGAAGATCAGGACGTAGATACGGTCATCATTACCACAAGACATGATCTTCATGCACCAATGGTCATTGAATCTTTACATTCCGGTAAAAATGTTTTGGTCGAGAAACCGCTATGTTTAAATGAAACAGAGCTGGCCGCCATTATTTCAGCAGCTCAAAAGAACAATAAATGTGTGTCTGTGGGCTTTAATCGAAGATTTGCACCGTTTGCCCTTAAAATAAAACAACTTTTAGGCAATGACGTCATGAATATCGTTGCAACGATGAATGCAGGCGCCATCCCGAAAGATTCCTGGGTGCATGACATGCAGACAGGCGGAGGCCGTATTATTGGAGAGGCTTGTCATTTTATCGACTTATGTACCTATTTTACAGGAAGCCGGGTGACGGCAGTTTGTATGAATGCCCTCGGGGTAACGCCTGAGGAATCAACAGATAATGCCAGCATCCTGCTGCGTTATGAAAATGGGGCCAATGCAGTTGTGAATTATTTTTCAAATGGTAATAAAACCTACGCGAAAGAACGCATAGAGATTTACTCTCTGGAAAGGACACTGATCATGGATAACTGGCTGTACCTGAAAGGGTACGGTTTTAAAAATTTTTCAAAGATGAAGTCGAAATCCGACAAGGGGCATCGCAACCAGTTTAAGGCATTAATGCGCTTTATCAGAGATGGCGGGCAGCCCTTGATACCTTTTTCTGAAATCATAAATACAACCCGGGCCAGCTTTGCGTGCATCGCATCTCTGAAAACTGGCACATGGGTTGATGTCAGGTAAATCCGGTTTGGGCGCACGTCATGTGATACATTATGCCAGATTAATGGGATGGCGCTGGATTTTTTTTAGAATAACCTATGCGTGTAAAAAAAAGACAGGCTGCTTTTCTTTAAAAAACAAACGGCTGCTGTCAAAAAGCATGCACATTAACTGGGAACGGCTGGTCAGTAAAATTGATTTAGGGCAGTTGAACATCACGGATCAGTCTTTTAAAGGGGACCATTCATTTATTGAAAAGGCAGATCAGGCATTGTCCGGAAATATTTTTTCCTTTTCCAGCCACTATTTGAACTATTGGGAAAACGGACAGCTCGCATGGAATATCAATCCGGAAAATCGCAGAAAAGCACCTCTGGATAAGCCATGGAACAAAATTTCTGATTTTGGAGACTTTGGAGACATCAAATTAATCTGGGAGGCATCACGTTTCCCCCAGGTATTTTATTTTATTAACGCCTATTCACTGACAAAAGACAATAAATATGCACATGGATGTATTCGGCAAATTGTTGACTGGTGCCGGAGAAATCCCTTTCCAAATGGTCCCCATTACAAGTGCGGACAGGAAATTGCTTTTCGGTTGTTCAGTTGGATGATCGCGCTGGATTTCTTTCAAAATTTTGTTTCAAACGAATCTAAAACTATTATCTTGCGAAATATCTATATTTCGATTCTCAGAATAGATATCAATATTGATTATGCAGCAAAGTCTGTCAGAAACAACCATTCCATAAGTGAATCAGCCGGGCTTATTGTTGTCGCTGTTCTTTTTCCCGAATTTCCGGAATCTCCGAGACTGCTCAAAAAAGGGCTGTCTTACCTTAAAAAGGAACTCGGATATCAGGTATATGATGACGGGGCATATATTCAGCATTCTATGACATATCAACGGTTAGTTGTTGATATTGTTTCGTTTGTCTTATTTATATGCCGAAAACAACAGATCTCTTTACCGATTGAAATCACCCGGACACATCATAAAATGATGGTATTTTTACTTTCTTTCATGCAGAAAAACGGATGGCTGCCCAATTATGGAAACAATGACGGCACCAATCTTTTCCCGGCTTCAAATGCGGATTACCGTGATTTTCGTCCCAGTTTGAATTTTGCTGCAGCTGTATCCAAAAAAACAACACCGACAGACGAGCCGGGGGAGAGAGGCATATGCAACTTGTTGGGTCTTACCAATAACAGTCTATTGCCCGATTGTTATGAAAACGCGTTTAAAGATGGCGGCTATTATATTTTAAGGAATTCAAAATGTTTCGGTTTCATGAGAGCACACACTTACAAAGACCGTCCGGGACAATGTGATATGCTTCATTTGGATATCTGGTATAATGGTCATAATATTTTCTGTGATTCCGGCTCTTTTTCATACAATTCAAAAAGCCGTAAAATTGATGGGTTTGAAGGGACGGGAGGCCATAATACCATCATGATCAATGATGCCGATCAGATGAACAAGGCAGGACGTTTTGGCTGGTCGCCATGGATTACTGCCAGGGTGTTGCATTTTTCACATCAACAAATAGTTGCAGAGCACTACGGATATCAAAAATTATATGGTGTAGTGCATCGCAGATCAGTTCGGATGACCCGTAATGGTTTTATTATTAATGACCGCATTATGGGAACCTTTGATGAAATAAAAATTCAACAGATCTGGAACACACAGAATCAGGCTGTTCAAATGGATGCCTGTTCCCTGAGGGTCAAGAAGAGTCTAATTCATTCAAATATTAAAGGCCGTGTGGAAAAAACCTATATTTCCAATTCATATAACCACTATTCCAGGGGACAGAAAATTATTTTTGAAACCATTCAGAATAAAGAGTGTGAGATTGAAACCATCATTGCATTTGACCATTTTAATCAATAAAAAAATTTTTCAGTATTCATCATGAAGGTTTTATATTTCCACCAGCATTTTTCAACACCCGGCGGAGCCACAGGAACGCGCTCATATGAATTTGCCCGGAAACTTATTGACAGAGGACATGAAGTCACCATGGTCTGTGGTTCTTCAACCGTGGGGAAAACCGGATTAACCGGCAAATCGGTTAAGGGAATCCGGGAAGGCTTTGTGGACGGGATTCGTATTATTGAAATTTCCTTGCCATACTCAAATTACGACTCTCTTTTTACACGCAGTATAATTTTTTTAAGATATTCCCTGAAAAGTGTAAAAATTGCTTTGTGCAAAGATTATGATATTGTTTTTGCAACATCTACCCCTTTAACCGCCGCTATTCCAGGTATTATCACCAAGTTGTTAAAGCCCTGGAAAAAATTTGTTTTCGAGGTACGCGATCTTTGGCCTGAATTGCCGAAAGCCATGGGCGTTGTTACCAATCCCGTTATTCTCCTGGGGATGTCTATTCTTGAAAAATCAGCCTATTTCACCATGGATGGCGGCATAGGCCTTTCCCCTGGTATTAAGATGGGCATGGAAAAAAGAACCCCGGGAAATAAAACTGTAATCATGATACCCAATGGGTGTGATGTCGCATTATTCAAGCCTTCCAATGATGCGACAAAAGCGGAAAAAATCAGACTTCGGGCAAAGGATAGACGGTTCAAACCCGGCAGTTTTGTGGCCGTATATACAGGTGCGCATGGAATGGCCAACGGGTTGGATGCTGTTCTCAATGCAGCCAGAGTGATGAAAAACAGGAAAATTACCCATATTAAGTTTTTATTTATTGGTGATGGAAAACTGAAGCCGCAGCTGTTAGAAAAAAAGCACAGAGAATCATTATCAAATTGTATTTTTTTTGATCCAATACCCAAAAAAGATTTGATCGGGCTGATGGGAGAAGTTGACCTGGGGCTGATGATTCTTAATAACATTCCAGCATTTTATTACGGTACATCGCCAAATAAATTTTTTGATTACATTGCTATGGGATTACCGGTTTTTATTAATTATCCAGGGTGGCTTGCAGAGATGATAACTGAAAACAATCTTGGGACGGCTGTGTTACCTGATGACCCTGAAGCATTTGCTGATGAGTTGTATAACATGTCAATGGATAGACATCATCTACAGAAGATGGGAGAAAATGCCAGGACTTTTGCTGAAAAAAAATTTAATAGAAGCCAACTGGCAAATAGCTTTGTTGACTATTTAGAAAGGTTTAACAATGGTTCTATTTTATAGCTTCAGTCATGATAATTTTTACCTGGTCAATCACATACCCAATGGATGCCGGGGTCAGCGTCGGGTGCACCATGAACATGACAGAAGATTCCCCCAGTCGGCGTGCAACCGGCAGATAATACGCTTTTCCGCTGCTGTCCTTTACCCCACCCTGTATCCGGCAGTTGCCTTTTGCAAACACTTTTTCCCTGTAGATTTCCGGACAGATCCCTGTATTGCACGGCACACCTGCATTATTTAATGCTTCAATAACCACATCCCGGGTCCACGCACTTTTTAATGCATCCTGTTCAACAAACACATAATATTTGTAATAGGAATGATAATACGCAGGTCCGGGTACGGTAGTCCGCAGCCCCGGAATATCTGCAAAGGCGCGGTTCAGCAGATCTGCATTTGCCCGTCTTTTTTTAACCCATCCATCCAGTTTTTTGAGCTGCACACAGCCCATGGCCGCCTGCATTTCCGTCATCCTGGCATTGGTCCCAAAGCTGTTAACCAGCCACCTGAATCCGGGATCATGATCCACACAAAATGCTTTATCATAATCTTTTCCATGGTCCTTGAAACTCCAGACTTTTTTCCAGATATCGGTGGTATTTGTCACCAGCATGCCGCCTTCACCCCCGGTGCTCATGATTTTGTCCTGGCAGAAGGAAAAGATGGCACAGTCCCCGAAACTGCCGGCCTTTTTTCCTTCAAATTCTGCCCCGTGGGCCTGGGCACAATCCTCAATTAAAAAAATTTTGTTCTGCCTGCAGAAGGAGATGATATTTTTCAGGTCACAGGGCCAGCCCCCCAGATTCACGGCGATCACCGCCTTTGTCTTCGGGGTGACAGCCTTTGCGATGGTATCAAGGGTGATGTTCTGGCTCAACGGGTCCACATCCACAAAAACCGGCACCGCCCCGTGCAATGCTGCACAGGAGGCAGAGGCAACAAATGACCGGGGGGTAACGATCACCTCATCATCTTTTCCAATATTTAAGGCAGCCAGGGCCATATCAAGTGCCAGGCTGCCGTTGGCCAAGGCGACGGCATGGGCAGTTCCGATATACCGTGCAAATGCATTTTCAAATGCCGTAACCGCCGTGCCTGTCCACTGGTTCACCTTTCCTGATTTCAACACATCCACTGCCGCCTGGATCTCATCCTTTGCGAAAAACGGCCAGGGTGCAAATTCCATATTATCCCTCCAAGACCCTGATGATTTCAACCGGAACACCAAAGGCTACCACATTATCTGGTATGTCTTTGTTCACAAAGCTGTGGGCCCCGACAATTGCATTCTCTCCAATGGTAACCCCCGGCATTATCGTGGTATGGCTGCCGATGCGGCAATTTTTTTTCAATACCACCCTCCCTTTTTTTTTGTCTATGGTGGAAACGGAATACACCGAACAATGCGATCCCACCTGGACAAAATCCGCAATCTCCACCCCTTCTTTGGCATTGATATAGACAAAGGCACCGATATCGGTTTTATATCCCAGAGAAAATCCGGCTGTTCCCTGAACAATCCAGTGGTATTTTGTGGGCAGACCCTCGATAATTTCCGGATATTCCCATTTCACAAACCTGTCACTCATCTTTTGTGTTCCCCAAAAATTCTGCGGCAGTCACATGTCCCTTCTGGTGTATGCCGGCCTGCCGGTACACCTGGACAAGGGTCATCAGCATAATTTTCATGTCAAGCAAAAAATCATGGCGGTCAACATACCACACATCCAGTTTGAATTTTTTCTCCCAGGAGACCGCATTTCTGCCGTTCACCTGAGCCCATCCCGTGATTCCCGGCAGAACTTCATGCCGCCTGGCCTGCTGCCTGTCATACCGTTCCAGATACTGCATCAGCAGCGGCCTGGGCCCCACCAGACTCATATCTCCTTTTAATACATTTACCAGCTCCGGCAGTTCATCCAGGCTGGATCTGCGCAGCAGGGCGCTGAACCGGGTAAACCGCTGCGTATCCGGCAGAAGTCTGCCGGTGTCATCCGTGTCATTGGTCAAAGACCGGAATTTGTACATCATAAACGGCCTGCCTTTGAATCCCGGCCGCATCTGCTTGAAAATCACCGGAGATCCCAGTTTCCGCCGCACCAGCACGGCAATCAGCGCAAACACCGGCAGCAGGACAGCAACCAGTACCAGTGCAATTGAAAAATCAACCAGCCGTTTCATGGTATTCCGGTACAATCTGGCGCAACCCCTTTCTTACCCCATCCGGGTCTCTTTTTTCTGCTGCGTTTTTCAAATCTTCCAGCCTGGCCGTAAGAAGGCGTACATCCCCGGTATGGCTGTTCAACACCCTGATTTTTTTGTGGTTTGTGGGGATAACCCCTTCCTGGTCAGTCATCAGTTCTTCGTACAGTTTTTCCCCGGGCCGCAGACCGGTGTAGACAATTTTGATATCCCTATCCGGCTCAAACCCTGAAAACCGGATCAGGTCCCTTGCCATGGTATCGATTTTCACCGGTTCCCCCATTTCAAGGATAAAAATTTCCCCGCCCTTACCCATGGCCCCGGCCTGGAGGATCAGCTGGCAGGCCTCAGGGATCAGCATGAAATATCGTATAATGTCCGGATGGGTAACCGTAACCGGCCCCCCTTCCCGAATCTGTTTTTTAAACAAAGGGATCACGCTGCCCACACTGCCGATGACATTGCCGAACCGCACCGTCATAAACCGTGTGGATGAGATGGCTGCACCATCTGTTTTCTGGACTAGCAGTTCTGCAACACGCTTGCTTGCTCCCATAACATTTGCGGGATTCACCGCTTTGTCGGTGGACACAAATACAAACCTGTCACATCCGAAATCCCGGGCTGCAGCCACAAGGTTTTGTGTGCCGCAGATATTGTTTTCAACCGCTTTCCAGGGATGGTTCTCAAGCATGGGAACATGCTTGTAAGCTGCTGCATGAAACACAATTTCCGGACTATATCGACCGAATATGGCTGCCAGTTCCGCTTTATCCCGGATATCTGCCAGTACCGGCACCACATCCACCTGTGTAAAATTTCTCCTCAATTCAAGGTCAATCTCGTACAATGGGCTTTCCGCCCTTTCCAGCAGAATAATCTTTTTTGGGGAAAACCGGCATATCTGCCGGCACAAACCGGTACCGATGGAGCCCCCTGCCCCTGTAACCAGCACACATTTTTTGCCCAGATAGCCGCCGATCTCTTTTTTGTCCAGCCGCACCGGTTCTCTTCCCAGAAGGTCCTTGTACTCCACATCCCTTATGGCGTTGATAGTGATCCTGCCGTCAATCAGCTCTCCCATATCAGGAATGATTTTAAAGTCAACGTCCACACTTTTGCACAGATCCACAATATGCCGCATCCGTTCCGAGGTGGCAGAAGGAATGGCAATGATAATGTCCTCTATTGCCATACTGGTGACAACCGTTTCAAGCGCGTCAATGGTATTCAGCACTGGAACACCGTGAATTTTCCTGCCGATCTTGGCGGTATCATCATCCAGAAATCCCCTCACATGAGACTGGACAGAAGGGTTTTCCCGGAACTGCCGGCAGATTTTTTCCCCGCAGTCTCCGGCCCCGATAATCAGCATTTGTCTGCCTTTTTGTGTTTTTTTCCCAAATATAGACAAAAGCTTGCCCACCAGATCCTGTACACGGAAGGTTTCTGTGAAATTCTCAAAACACAGCCGGATAAACACCCGCAGGCCCATGACCAGCATGATGGTCAGACACCAGTCAATGATGAATACCGATCTGGACACCATTTCAAATCTGTTTTTATACAGAACAAACACAATCAGGCCAAGACTGGCAATGGTTGATGCCTTGATGATATTCATCAGATCATTGATGCTTGTATACCGCCACATGCCTTTGTACATATCAAAAAAATAAAAACAGACAAGCTTTCCAGCCAATACAAAACCAAGTAGATTCCAGAATTTTTTCATGGCCCACACAGGCACATCAAAATCAAATCGGATCACATGGGCCAGATAAAAGGATACCCATAAAAGGACAGCATCAAGCAACAGTGTCACTATCAGATTTCTGGTAAATTTAATTCTCATCATCAACAAATTTTCTGCGGATAATAATGGAAACCATGGCAAATATCAGGCCGTAAAGAAAATATGTGCCCAATACCCCCCCCCATCCCTTTGGCTGGACAGCGATCACAGACACCCCAATGGCCAGCTGCACCATGCCGTATCCCAGCGAAACTTTCCAGTGCCCGATGCCGGCCTCGTTTACCAGTATCTGGTAGATATGCTTGCGGTGGGGCTCTATCAAAGAATCTTTGTGTTTTATTCTGACAACCATGGTAAATAGTTCATCGAAATAAAACGGTGCCAGAAACCCGACCATGACCATAAAATCTGACAGATTCCGTGATAAAAACACAACGAGACAGGCAAAGACAAATCCCAGAAGAATGCTGCCCACATCCCCTAAAAAAACCTTTGCCCTGGGGATATTAAAACACAGGAATCCCAGACATGAAAACGCCAGGGAAAGGCCCAGGTAAACAACGGCCTGGTCCAGGCCTGAAAACCAAGCATAAAAAGCTGTCAGTGAAAACGCAAGAAACCCTGTAATGCCGGCAATACCGTCTATACCGTCCATGAAATTGTAAAAGTTTGCCGTCCCAACTATAAAAACAAGAACCGGCAGCCAGGCAACATAGGTCAGGGCATCCGCCTGTTTCCAGAATAAGAAAAAAACCAGAAAAAACAGGCTGCACCCAAAATGGATCACCAGCCGCTGTGACACAGGCAGAATATATTTGTCCGCACCCCAGAAACTGGCCAGAGATATCACCAGGGCCGGCATCCATATGAACACAGGGATTTTCAATATCAAACTTGCAAAAACAAGGGCGACCAGGATACCGAACCCACCGCCCTTTGGAATGTTATTATGATGGGAGCTTCTTTTGCTGGGCCTGTCAATGACACCGATCATGGCACCGTATTTCATGATAACCCATGATCCTGTCATCCCAGATAAAAAGCTTAACAAAACAATGAACATGGATTATACCTGCGCCTTTTTCTTTCCAGCGTGTCTGCGGTCTGCCAGGCACCATTGTACAGTCGCCATAATATCCTGGTCCACCGTCACCCGTGGTTTCCATGCCATTAGAGTCTGTAACCTGGAAGCATCCACCTGGTCGACATCCTTCAAGCAGGGAGACCACAAAGTATTTTTATCCACATGGTCCACAAAACAGGGCGCGCAGTCTCCAAAAACCGTTATCAACCGGTTTTTGTGCGCTTTTCTGAATGCACAGGTCAAATTGTATTTTCGGACCAAAAGTTCCTGGTACAGGGCTTTTCCCACAAATCCGGTGGCACCGGTGAGCAGTACTTTCATTTACATACAATCCCGGATTTTGCTCCATTTTTTTGAAACAGTTTTAATAATTTTGGATATGTGTAATAAACTTCACCGCCAATGTCAATGTCATCTGGTATCCCGGCAGCACAATTCCGGACAGTATTGGTGCAAACAGTGCTGATCAAAACAGGCATAAACGACCTGCTGCCGCAGGCTGTTAAAGGCGGGAAAATGCTAAAGAAAGGGCACTGGTATCCGGCACAAAAGATCTGGCACAATGAAACCGGTTGTGATATAAGTCTGTGGAAACAAAAAATACGTATTGTAACTTACCACTTCGCCATTTCAGGGACTGACAAACAATGATGATGAACAACAAAGGGTTTTCTTTTATAGAGCTGATGGTGGTGGTGATCATCCTGGGCATTCTGGCCGGAATGATCGTGCCCAGGTATATGGGAAGAACCGATGAGGCAAAAGTGATCAAGGCAAAAGTAGATATCGCCGCCATTGAGACCAGTTTGAAAATGTATCATCTGGACAATGGATTTTACCCCACCACTGAACAGGGCCTGGCAGCCCTCATTGAAAAACCCACCACAGATCCGGTGCCGCCCAAATGGAATGAAAACGGATACCTGGACAAACGCAAACTGCCCAAAGACCCCTGGGAAAGAGAATACCTTTATCTTTGTCCGGGCGTTAACGGGGATTACGATATACTGTCATATGGTGCAGACGGTGTTCCGGGCGGGGAAGGAAAAAACCAGGATATCAAAAGCTGGGAACTTGGGTGATCTTCAAAAAACCATACGGGTTTACCCTTGTAGAGGTCATTGTAGTTATCACCATTATTGCAACCCTTATGGCTTTTTCCATACCGGTATTCAAAGGTGCCGGCTTTTTTAAAACCGGAATCCAGGGGGTCAGCGACCTGGCCGGATTGATCACCTCCCTCAAATACAAAGCAATGCAGAAAAACCATGATTTTTTTTTACACATTGACATGGCATCTGATCGTGTCTGGATAACCGATACATCCATGGACGACCCTGCACGGGAAAACGCCAGGGCCCATGCATTTGAACTTGCCGGAAACCTGCGCATCTCTGAAGTAGCATTTGCCCGGCCGACCCAGGAAATTCGGGAAGACAGGTCGGTTCAGACCATCCGGTTCAGCAGGCACGGGTATTCAGACCTGGTCATCCTGCAGCTGGACGGGGCTGACACCCCTGTGTCCATGAAAATCGAACCGTTTCTCATGGATGTTGAAACTGTTTTTGACCATGTTTCATTTGATGACTGCACATAGTAGATCTTCCATACACCATAACCGCGGATTCACCCTTCTGGAGGTCCTGGTGGCCATGGTATTGCTGGCCATGGTACTTGTGACCCTGCTGCAGCTGCATGCCGGCACAATACATTTGGCCGGAGCCGGCAAATTCAAGGGTATGATTCCGTTGCTGGCAGGCCGGCAACTGGCTTTTCTGACCGCTTCCCAGGACCCGCCTTACGACCGGTCAGGTGATTTCGGACCGGGTTATGAAGGACTTGAATGGACCTGTACCTTTGAAGATTCTGCATTTGAAGAGCCGCTCACCCTGTCGGAACAGCAGTCTGCCAGATTGAAAAAAATCCAGTTTGACATATACTCCCCTAAAACCGGCAGGTCCCATACCATTATCACTTGGCGGTATCTGGTTGAAACCGATGACTGATCCCGAAAAAAACGGATTCACGCTGCTGGAAATCCTGGTGGCCATGGTCATTTTCTCCATCACACTGACCACACTGTACGCTACTTTCAGGTCCTTTTTGACATCAGCGGATCTGGTGACACACGATATACGCAGACAGGAACAATTCCGCCTGGGCTTACAGGCCATGAGAGCAGACCTGGAAATGATCATCCTCCCCCGGCCCCCCCGGTACCACCCGCCCGGTTTTAATGAAGATCCGGATATTTTCCGGTTTGCGGCTGCAGAAACCAATGTCGGCGGCAGTTTTTTTTCACAATTGCAGTTTGCCAGTCTCAACCATCTGGAAACGGGCCCCGGTGCAATTCCGGGAGCAGCCAGGATTCACTATTATGTACACCGCAACGGGAACCGTTTTGATCTGCACCGGTCAGACAGAACCTTTGTTTCCGAAAACGGGCCAGATCCCTGCACGGATCCGGTTCTGGTAAAAGATATCCACACCTTTTCTCTCACCTTCACAGACAGCCGGGGAACTGAACACAACACCTGGGATTCAGATGCAGACACATTTGAATTCACCATACCCACCCAGGTCATAATTGCCATACAGACCGCAGGCCAAGATGATGCCGGGCACAAAATCAGAACAGCCTTTTTTCTGCCGGTATCCAGAAAGGTGGAAAAATGAAATGCAACCGGAACGGCATGGCGCTTCTTGTGGTTCTGGGCGTAATTTCCGTGCTTCTGGCAACCGGACTGCACCTTGCCAGGCTCACCAATAAATCAGTCATCGCTGCAGGGCATCAGACCGACCGGTTTACTGCCCGGGAAATGGCATTGTCCGCAATCCACCTGGCCATGGCTCTTCTGGCTGATGATGCTGAAAAAACAGACATTGATTCCATCCAGGAAGACTGGGCTGATCCTGAGATACTTTCTCAAATCACAGCACAGCTGGGTTATACCCGGGGCCGGATATCCCTTGAAATCACTGATGAACTGGGAAAAATACAGGCAAATGCACTGTTGCAGCAGTTTCCCGGCCATACAGAGAACCGGGACCAGGTAAGGTTATGGGAAAATTTTCTGGATCTTCACATCTTAGAAGACCAATCCAGGGATCTTCAGGCCACGGCTGCTGTTATCAATGCCCTCAAAGACTGGCTGGATTCAGAAGATGATGGTGCCGTGTCCGGGCTGTCAGGTGCTGAATCCGCATATTATGCAGGACTTTCACCACCTTATGCCTGTGCAGACGGGGTGTTGCACCATGTTTCCGAACTGCTGCTTGTAAAAGGTTTGAATCTGGGTCTTTTTGCTTCCATTACAGATAGTCAAGGGCCTGATAATCCGGAGAACTCTTTGGAAAAAACCCCTGCAGCATTGGGGGATATCTTCACTGTTTACGGAATTTCAGACCTGCATACTGATGGAACAACATACCGCTACCCGGGCCGGATAAATATTAACACCGCCGGCATCAGGGTCCTTGCGGCACTGCTTCCCCGGGGAATGGATGGGTTTGCCCAGGATATGCTTGACTATCGTACACAAAAATCAGAAGATGGCAAAATGTTTATAAACCTGCTTGACAAAGGATGGTATAACCGGGTTATAGATTTATCAGCAAAAGAAAGGGAAATTTTTGACCGCATGATCCGATATGACAGCAATATATTCAAAGTATCATCAACGGTGCAGCTGAACCAGGCCCGGATCACCCTGTCCGCCTATATAAAGCGGGAGCGGCAAAAAAAGACCAACCAATGGATCTGCCGCATCATCCAGATGGAAAGGAACTGACCTGTGTCCGGCCGGCATCTGCTGCTGGATATCAATGCCCATGGCATTGGTGCCGCAATATTTGAACGCAGGGTTTCAAAAACAAGGCAAAAAGACAATACCTTTGTGTCTTATGAAACACTGCCCGATCCCAGGGAAGATCCATCCCTGTTCAAAACGGCCCTGACCGCCATTGCAGCCCGAATCGACCTGGCTGCATGCTCTGAAGCAGTGGTATTCATCTCTTCTCAGGAGGTGTGTTTCCGCAATATCAGCCTGCCCTTTTCCAGCCCGGATAAAATTTCTCAGGTGCTGCCCTTTGAACTTTCTTCCTATCTGCCAGGGGACACCTATGTATCGGATTTTCTGCTACAGGATCTGCGTTTTGTCCAGGACCAGCATCTTCTTCTGACCGCTTCGCTGCCCCTGGCAACAGCCGAAGACATTACCGGGGGTCTGCAAACATATAAGATCAGGCCCAGGGTAATCACCCCGAAAGGATATGCCCTGGCTGTATCTTACATGAAAACTTGCAGAACAAAAACAGACCACATCTTTATTCACCTGGACCAAAGCCACATCACCTGCACCCTGGTTGCCGCATCAAAACCCGTCATGGTGAGAACATTGGCAGCATCGGACAAAATCGGCGATGCTGTCGGGGAAACCGTTTTCCGCATGATCACAGGATTCAGGCATAGGTCCGGCCGGGATACCCGGTTTGATGTTCTGATGGCAACGGAAACCGGGTCTCCTGATCCGGACCAGGTGATACAATCACTCAGACAGGTGATGGCGCAGCATGCATTTTTCCATACTGACACCGTTGCACCCGTTGATATAAACACCGAATCCATATCTGAAATATTGTTTAACAAACCCGGGTCGGTGTTGAATTTTTCTAAAAGACCTTATGGTCCGGGCGCTTTTTTCAACAAATTCAAGGCGGAACTCCTTGCAACAGCAGTGATGGCCGTGATAATTTTCACCCTCTTTATTTTCAGCCTGTACCAGAACATCTTTAGTCTGGAAAAACGAATTTCCCATGTACGCGCAGCAGGTACTGCCATTTATAAAAAAAGCTTTCCACAGGAAGAGGTCCTGCCGGGATATTCCCCGCTTCTGCTTATGCAGGCCCGGGTGAAACAGATACTGCAGCACAAAGGCGGCACCTTAGAGTCCCGGGATATGGCCAACACACCGGATATGTTGGCCATCGATGTGCTGTACGAGTTGTCGGCCCGTATCCCGGCAGATATGAACACACAATTGTCACGCCTTTTGTTCAACCATGGCCAGGTAACCATTACCGGCACAACTGACAGCTTCAATACCGTAGACAGACTCAAAAGTGCCCTGGAAAAATCAGCCATATTTAAAACCGTCACCATCAACACGGCTGATGCCGGCAAAACAGGCGGCCGGGTTATCTTTCAATTTAATATTCATATGTGACCCGCCCATGATGCATTTGTCAACCAGAGAAAAAAATACCATTGCCCTGGGGAGTGTCCTGGTGATTATATTTTTGGTCGTGCAGTTCATCTATCTTCCCCTGGTGGACCATAAAAAAGACCTGATACGGATTTTCAAAATTGAACAGGATGCGGTCAGACAAATGGCCCTGCTGCATGAACAATTGCAGGACCTCACCCAAAATCCGGATGTGGACCAGAAAATTCTGGCCGCCAGACCACCAGGTTTTACCCTTTTTTCTTTTCTGGACAGCCAGGCTGAAAAAAGCGGGGTCAAAAAAAATATTGATTATATGAGACCCTTTTCCCAGGATATGGATGATGGCCCCTACATTATTTCAAAGGTGCGTCTCAAGCTTACAAACCTGTATTTAAAAGACTTTATTGATTTTATCCAGATGGTGGAAACATCTGGTAACGGCGTATATGTCATCTCCCTTTCCCTGTCCAGAACCGGAGAACAGGCAAACCTGCTGGAAGCAGTCCTGGAAGCCCGAACCCTGGTCCAAAAGGAGTCCCGGTAACATGACTGTGAAGCGCTTTTTCATATACCTCATCTATTTTATAGCAGCGGTCGGAGTTTTCGGTATTTTGCGCTTTCCCCACCAGGCTGCAGCACGCAAAATTACCCTTGCAGCACAAAATATGTTTCCAGGCATCAGGATTACCATGGACCGCGTGTCACTTTGTTTTCCCCCGGGACTGAAAATGGAAAATACTGCGGTACACCTGGGGGATGCCCTGATCTTTGAACCAAAGAATTTCCGGGTGTATTTTCCTGTTTCCTCCTTACTGGGCCTGAAAAAAAATATCGATTTTTCAGCCTCCCTTCTGGAAGGCGGTATTAACGGACATATCACGGATATATCACTTGCAGAAAATACCTATTCAGGACTGCAGGTGGCTGTAAACGGACTGCAGGTAAGAAACCTGGACCTTGTCATGCAGGGAATGGCGGCACAGGTCTCCTTTGACTTATCAGGAAGGTATCATGTTCCTGATCTGCAGGAAAGTTCAGCTGAAAAAGGCGGCCTGGTAATGTCCAAAGTAACCTGCACCATCCAGGATGCTTTTCTCAACACCATGGGAATCACAGCCCTTGATTTCAATGAGATCACCCTGGCATTTACCCGGAATGACAACCAGATTATAATTTCGGATCTGCTTGCCACAGGCGGCATCATCAAAGTGGCTGCCGACGGCCGGCTGGTTTTTGCAGGGGGCAGCCTTGCGGCTCCGGAAAACTGGATGGTTGATTTTACTGGCAGCCTGCACCCGCAGCCGGCCTATGTGTCAAAATTTGCAGGTATCCTGTCCATGGAAAATCTGTTCAAAACCAGCCCGGAAAAAGGGATACCCTTTACCATAACCGGTCCGGCCGCAACCCTGGAAATACAATTATGAAACACCTGTTTTTTATCGCCCAGCTTCTGCTGCTCACCCTTGGGGCATATATGGTTGTGGAACTGGTATACCAAAGCATGATTTTACCGCCTGACAGCCGGATCCAGGACATACAGGCTTTAACCGGCAAATCCGCAGCGGCTGAAAACCCTGCCAGACAAATCGCCGGCCCGAAAAAATACACGGTCATTGCCGACAGAAACCTGTTCAATGTGCTCGCTGCAAGCCCTGAACCACAGCAGGAACCACCTTCTGCAGCCCCTGAAAAACCGCTGGAAAAAACCAGTCTGCAGCTGGCCTTGTGGGGGACGGTAACCGCTGCATCTGAAAATGCGTCCTATGCAGTGATTGAAAACAAAAAAACCCGGGAACAATCCCTTTTCCAGGTAGGGGACCAGGTGGAAGGGGCAACCATCAGAAAAATCGACCGCAGTCAGGTCATCTTGCGCGTCAATGGCCAGGACCAGATACTGGCGGTGGATATCACCAGGGCGCCGGCAACGTTGTCAAAAATGGTCCTGCCGGAACCGGAACCTGCCGTTCTACAGAAGGGATCTTCCCTGCAGGAACAGGCGGAAACAGGTGTTCCCTCCTTGATGAGACAGGCCAGGATACGGCCGTTCTTTTCGGATGGAAAACCTGACGGCCTTCTATTGTACGGCATCAGAAATGATTCTGTTTTTCAGCAGATAGGTCTGAGAAACGGGGATATCATCAAATCCATCAACGGCAGCGACACCCTGTCGGCCCAGGATGCCGTTACGATCTATCAGTCTTTAGATGCTTCTTTGGAGGAAATTTCCGACATCCGGTTTACAATAATGCGGCGGGGCAAAATCCAGGAAATCGTTTACAATGCACAAAATAATGACTACACAGTGGAAACTGTCTCAGATGAATAAGGAATAATTATGGGCAAACTGACTGTGACACATATATCACACCATTCAAAACATGTTTTTTTCTGCATGGTGCTGGGCTGTTTTTTCTGGTTCACATCCCTTTTGGCCTTTCCCCTGGTTCAATCTGTCATGGGCACGGAACCAGCTTCTGAAGAATATGTATCCATTGATTTCGACAATGTGGATATCACGGTTTTTATCAAATTCATCAGCAAACTCACCCAAAAAAACTTTGTGGTGGACAACAGGATCAGGGGAAATGTCACAATTATTTCCCCCACAAAACTGTCTGTGAAAGATGCCTACAAGGTATTTGAATCTGTACTGGAAATCCACGGGTTTTCCACGGTTGAATCAGGCAGTGTTACCAAAATCGTACCCCTTCCGGATGCAAAGGCCGACAATATCGATACCCGGTTGATAGGAAGCGGTGAAGAAACTGCAGACCGGCTTGTCACCAGGATCATCCCATTGAAATATGCGGATGCGGATGAACTCCAGCGGCTGTTCATTCCGCTGCTGCCCAAAGGCAGTGTAATTCTGTCCTACAGAGACACCAACATGCTCATTGTAACAGCGAGCCTTTCCAGTATTGACCGGCTGGTGAAAATCATAAACACCATTGATGCCCCCAATATCGGCAAAACCATTTCCGTGATACCGGTCAGACATGCTGATGCTGCAAAACTGGTGACAACCCTTTCCAGTATTTTCACAGCCAGAATAAGAGAAGACAAGAAAAGTCCGGACACCGGCAAAATGGTGCATTTTGTGGCGGATGAAAGAACCAATGCCATTGTTATTCTGGCCAACGAGGTGGAAACACAGCGGGTGGAAGAGCTGGTGGCACTTTTAGACCAGCAGGTACCCAAGGGGGAAGAAAGAATCCGGGTCTATTACCTGGAACATGCATCCGCTGAAACCCTGGTCAAAGTTCTCCAGGAAATTCCGGCACAGGAAAAAAACAAGACCACCGAAGGACAAAAACAGGCCCCGCTGCTGTCCCAGTCCGTGCATATCTCTGCGGATAAAGCCACCAATTCCCTGATTATCATGGCCCAGAAAGAAGATTATGCCGTCCTGGAGGAAGTGATTTCCAAGCTGGATATTCCCAGGTCCATGGTTTACATTGAATGCCTGATAATGGAAGTGAATGTTACAAGGGGCCTGGATATCGGCACGGAATGGCGCACCTCCCAGGCATTTGACAACAATGAAAAAGTGGGATTTTCCGGATTTGGCGCCACCGGAGACGGCGGGTTCAGCAGCCTGGACAATGTGTCAAAGGATGCCTCCCTTCCCAGGGGATTTTCCTTAGGGGTTCTGGGCAAGAACATCACCATCGGCGGGGTGACCTTTCCGGATATTCAGGCCATTGTCCGGACATTTCAAAGCGACAAGGATGTGCATATCCTGGCCACCCCCCAGCTGCTCACCACGGAAAACGAAGAAGCCATCATCACCGTGGGCAAAAACGTGCCCTTCCAGACCCGGTCTGCAGCCGAATCCGCCACAGAAGTCTACAGTTCATTTGAATACAGGGATGTGGGGATCAGTTTGAAAATCACCCCCCAGATAAGCAAGGGACGTCTGGTACGTCTCAATGTATTCCAGGAACTGACCAAGCTGGACACGGTGAATCAGAACAACCCGGACCGGCCCACCACCTTTAAACGCCAGATCGAAACCGCCATTATCGTGGAAGACACCCACACTGTTGTCATCGGCGGGTTGATCGATGAAAGCATGACCAGGACCGAAAACAAAGCACCCTGCCTGGGGGATATCCCGGCTTTGGGGTGGGCCTTTAAAAATGTTTCCGAAGGGGCGGAACGTACCAACCTGTATGTTTTTTTAACCCCCAGGGTAGTGAAAAATCCCCTTGAGGTCAGGCAGATCCTGGATGAAAAACAAAAAAACATTAACAGGGATTTTGAAAAAGGAAAAATCCCATTATATAAAAAACTGGACCGGTTCAAGGAAAAAATGTCCGGCAAACCAGCACAAAAAAAGTCTCCATAAGCCATGATCCAGCAGTTTATCAATATTCTGATCCAGGAATTCGGATTTTCCGAAAAGGACACCGATAAAATCCTGGCAGCCTATAATCAGGACAAAACCAGCCTGAAGGAAACCGTTCTTGCCGCCAAACTCATCACGGAACAGGATGTGCTGGAAATTTTAGGCAGAATTTACCACATGCCTGTATTATCCGTGATGGAACCGGACCATGCCGATGATGCCTGGACAAAAAACATCTCCCGAAATTTTCTTAAAAAAGCCTGCCTGGTTCCCCTCATCAAACAGACAGGCAGACCTGTAATCGCCATAAACGACCCCTCAGACCTTGCCCCGGCTGATGATCTGGCAGCCCTGATCGGTCTGACAGACCATGATCTTGTGCTGGCCCGGAAAAACCGTATTTTATGGGCCATAAATATCTTGTATGACCGGTCCGGAGACAGTGCCCGGCAGCTGGCAGAGGACATGGAAGACAACGACCACATGATGGAGGACCTGGAACAGACTGCCGACCTGCTGGATGATGTCAGTGATGCCCCGGTCATCCGCCTGGTGAACCGGATGATATCACAGGCTGTCAAGGCAGGTGCCAGTGATATTCACATCGAACCGTTTCAACAGAGTCTCAAGATCCGGTACCGCATAGACGGGATCATGTATGAACGGCTGACCCCCCCCAAAGGCATCCAGGCCTCCCTGATTTCCAGAATCAAGGTTATGGCCAGTATGAACATCGCGGAAAAACGCGTTCCCCAGGACGGCCGTGCCCAGGTACGTATCGGGGACCAGGAAATCGACATCCGCATCTCCACCGTGCCCACCAGCTATGGTGAACGACTGGTCATGCGGCTGCTCAACAAATCCGGATATTTTCTCTCCCTGCACCAGTTCGGTCTATCCCGGGACCATTTTGAACGGCTGAACCGTATCATCCGGCAGACCCACGGTATTGTCCTGGTTACAGGTCCCACCGGAAGCGGCAAAACAACCACCCTGTATGCCGGTCTGTCGGAAATCAACTCCCCGGACAAAAACATCATCACCATTGAAGACCCGGTGGAATACAATCTAACAGGGATCGGCCAGATCCAGGTGAATCCCAAAACAGGGGTCACCTTTGCCAAAGGGCTGCGGGCCATTGTGCGCCAGGACCCGGATGTGGTGCTGGTGGGGGAAATCAGGGATGTGGAAACCGCAGGCATTGCCATCCAGTCCGCCCTCACCGGCCATCTGGTATTTTCCACCCTGCACACCAATGATGCAGCCGGTGCCATCACCCGGCTGAAGGACCTGGGGGTGGAGCCCTATTTGATCTCCTCTTCGGTGAATGCCATCATTGCCCAGCGGCTGGTCCGCATTCTGTGCCCCCATTGCCGGCAGCAGTATGTACTGACATCGGATGATGCAAAAACCCTCAACACCAGCGGGCAGGATCTGACCGGCACAAAGGTGTACAAACCCCGTGGCTGTTCCAAATGCTTTGAAACCGGATATTTCCGGCGCCAGGCTATTTTTGAAATCCTGGAACTGGATGATGATATCAGAAATCTTATCCTGAAAACCTCTGAAACAAACCGGATCAGGGAGGCAGCAATAAAAAAAGGCATGGTAACCCTGCGCAGGGACGGCATGGCAAAGGTATTCCAGGGAATCACATCCATCAGAGAGGTGCTTCGTGTCACCCAGGAATAAATCACTGGTCATCGGACTTTCCATGCTGCTGTGCCTGCTGCCGCCGGCTACGGGAGATGCGGGCGGCACAGGAACATCCAGCCGGATCATCCGGTTTTACCAGGACCACCTTTCAGGGGCTGACGGCAGCCGGTGTCCCATGTCTCCGTCCTGTTCCGAATATGCGGCACAGGCCCTGAAAAAACACGATCGGGTCAAAGCATGGATCATGGTGTTTGACCGGGTGATGCGGTGCGGCAGAAGCGAAATCACCCTTTCGCCGAAAATATGGTTCAATGGAGAGAAAAAAACCCATGACCCGGTGTCAGCCAATGATTTCTGGTGGTTTGAGGCACTGCCGGACAAAGGGGAAAAATGAGAGGGTCGGCCTGATGCGGTTTTGGGGTTTTCTGCTGCACTGTCTTATGGCGGGGCTGATATGGATAATGGCGCCCATCCCGGGCTCCGGTACAATCCAGGCGGCAGAGTCTGCAGAGATGACCATTTCACCGGACCAGCAGCTTGCCTATGCTGACGCACTCTATCACAAAAAGGATTTCCGCACCGCAGAAGTGGAATTCAAGCGGTTTGTCCATTTTTTCCCACAGGATCCAAGGGTAGTTGAAGCTGCCTTTAAAACAGGCATGTCTCTGTTACATCAGGAACAGTTCCATGATGCTGCCCGGCAATTCAATGAGATCATCCGCAATGATCCGGACCTGTCAAACCCCTATACCCCGGAGGCCTTTTTCATGCAGAGCCGGGCCTTCATACACCTTAAGAACATGGGCTATGCACGGGTGGTGCTGGAAAATTTTTTAAAACTGACAGATGATCCCCCCACCCGGGACCGGATACATCTGGCCCTGGCCAGACTGCACATCCGGGCAACCCGGCAGCCCGGCACAGATGCACTGGACCAGGCCCTGGCAAACCTGGAAAAAATATCCCCGCAAAGTGATCTGGTGACCGAAAAAAAGGATCTTACCGCCCGTATCCGGGCTGCCGGGTCCATACCTGAAAAAAATCCCTTTCTGGCAGGTCTTCTGGCTGTCATCCCCGGGGGCGGGTACCTTTACACCGGCCGCATCCATGATGCCGCTGCCGCATTCTTTCTCAATACCGGACTCGGGCTGGCAGCCTGGAAAGCCTTTGACCAGGAAAATTATGCCCTGGGAGGAGTTGTCTCCTTTGTGGGGGCCGGTTTTTACAGCGGCAGTATTTACGGATCCATCTCTTCGGCCCATAAGCACAACCATGCCCAGAAAATTCGCATTCTGGACCGCACCTTTTCTATCAACACCGGATTCGGGGCACACAAAAAAGAGGTTTTCTTTTCCCTGAACCAGGAATTTTGACTGCGCATACAAGTGTGACTGTGCACATCCGGGTGATCAAAAAGAGGTAAAAAAAGGCACCTTCGACCCCTACATGACCAGCTGGTTGATCTCAACAATGGGCAGGCAGACCGCCAGGATGATCAGGCCCACCACCACCCCCATGACCAGGATGATGACCGGTTCCACCAGGGCTGTGGCAGCCGTCACCGCCGCCTGGACATCCCTTTCATACAGGTCTGCGGTCTTGGCGAGCATTTTTTCCAGTTCACCGCTTTTTTCCCCCACCTGGATCATGCGGGAAGCCAGTCTGGGAAAATACCGGCTGGTGGAAAGCGCTGCCCCAAGCTCGCCGCCCTGCTCCACCCCGTCAGCGGCCTTTTGGATCAGATCCGATATCACCCGGTTGCCGGCAATCTTTCTGGCAATTGTCAAGGCGGTCATCAGCGGCACCCCGTTTTCCAGCAAAGATCCCAGGGTCCTGGAAAACCGGGCTGCGATCAATTTTCGGATCAGGCCGCCGGCAACGGGAAGGCGGATCACGACAAGGTCGGTGTACAGCTCCCCCTTGTCGGTTTTCCGGATCATATAGATCCCCAGCCCCGCCAGAACCGGCATCAGGATCAGTGCCCACCAGAACCCGGTAAAAAAATCACTCACCCGGATCAGAATCAACGTGGGCAAAGGAAGGGTCTGGTTCATATCAGAAAAAATGGCAATGATACCGGGTACAATATAGGTCAGAAGAATCACCAGAACAAGAAACCCGATAACGGACATGATCATGGGATATGCCAGAGCAGCCTGGATTTTTTTTCTGGTCTCCTCCCTGCCCTCGGCAAAATCCGCCAGCCGCTCCAGCACCACCTCAAGGGTGCCGGAAGATTCTCCTGCCGCCACCATATTGACATACACCCCGGAGAACACATGGGGATAGAGCCTGAGGGCGTCGGCAAAACTGCTGCCCTCTTCAATGGCATCCTTGATGCGGGACAGCACCTTTTGAAATGCCTGGGACCGGGTCTGACCGGCCACCGTGGCTACGGCCCTGACCAAAGGAAACCCGGCAGACAACAGGGTGGCAATGAGTCTGGTGATCATGGCGATTTCAGAGGACCTGATTTTTGAGAAAAAGCGAAATCCGGACAGGTCTATTCTGTGTTTTTGGCCTTTTTCGTCAGCGGCCGATCGGACCTGGGCCAGAGAAACCGGATACAGCTGCCGGTCCCGGAGTCTGGACCGGGCAGCCGGCAGACTGTCTGCATCCACCATACCAAGGACCTGTTTTCCCTTTGTATTCAGTGCTTTGTATTCAAATACCGCCACAGGACCGCTTTATCCCTTTTTTCCCACACCGGGCTGTATCAGCACCTGTTTTGACATGTGCTATCACAATGTTTCTCATTCCACAGTTTCTTCCGGTTTCGGGCAGATTACCATTACAGTTTTATAAACACAAGGGGTTATCCAGTAATCGCGCCGGAACTGATGGGTCATCATTCCCCTGCCTGTGTAGTTCTTTTCCTCAGGGACATGGGATTTTCCAGAAAATCAAACGCGATCATGAGAATCTTCACGGACCAGCTCAACTCACATATTTTTCCATACAGGCTGCACCCAAAATGGATCACCTATTCACCTTTGGGTGTGGCGTTTTTCCGGTTTACATACCAGTCCACAGTCTGTAAAATCCCTGCATCAGCCGATATCACCGGGTGCCAGCCCAGAACCTTTTGTATCTTTCCGGTATCCAGGGACATATCCCCCCATAAACGGTCATATATCCCTTTTTTTCCCAAAAAGGTCAATACAGACCTGACCAGGTGCGGCGGAAAAGCAAACATGCGGGGCTTTTTTCCCATGGCGGCGGAAATATGGGTCAGCAGCTGCGGGGTTGATATGGGGTTGCCGTCACTCACCAGAAAGGTGCGCGATCCGATATTTGCATGAACAGCACACTTTTCGATGATATCCATCAGATTGTCCAGACAGATGAAGCTTCTGGCATTATTGATACCGGCAAAAGGCAGGGGCAGACCGGTATGTACCAGATCCAGAAGTTTCAGAAAATTGGCCTTGACACCAGGTCCGTAGACCAGGGGCGGCCGCAGGATAACAACCTCCATGCCGGTTTGTTCAGCAATGGTTTCCAGTTCCTGTTCCGCCCTGAATTTGGACAATGTGTAGCTGTTGTAAGGGGCCGGCACATCTTTTTCGCAAAAGGGCGGGCGGCCGCTGCTTGACCTGCCCATGACAGCGGCGGAGCTGATATAAACAAAACGGCGCACACCCTTTTGTGCTGCCTGGAGCGCAAGGTTTTTTGTGGCGTGCAGATTCACCTCAAAAAACATCTCCAGCATATCATAATCCGACCTGGTCGGCATGTGGGCACACCCTGCCGCATGGATCACTACATCTGTCTGCTCCAGATACCCGCCAAAATCGGTATGCGCACCTATGCGGCCCACAAAACACCGTCGGGTGCCGAGAAAATGATTATCCGGCATGCCTGCGGCAGGTTTTTGCATCACACACGTAAGACCGGCACCTGTTTTTTCCAGATGCCGGCACAATACCCTGCCGATAAAGCCGGTGGCGCCGGTTAAAAAAATATGCATGCAGAAACCATTATGAGCGTATCTTCGCCCGGCCGACTGCCGAAGATGCCGGAAAGATTCGGGTCCGGTGCTCTGATTTTCAGTTGGATTTGCCCTGGTTCAAAATATTGGAAAGGGTGCTGGCATATACCTTGCGGGCGGTCTGGAGAACGGTGGTCTCATTTTTAAGCTCTTCAATCTTCCGGTCCACAAACTGGATGGAGATCAACTGTGCCTTGGCTTCATCAGACAACTGTTCTGTATCATATTCAGTGCCGTCTATGGTGATCATGGGCATAATTTTTTCATCTCCTTAATATATTAACAAGTTAGAATATCTTTGTATTTGTTTACAGCAAACACAACCTGTTCCTTTTACCACAGAGCGTCTGGATATTACAGAGAATTCTGCATGCTTGGCCCAATTTTCTTGACAAAAACCAGGATTCCATATTAACAACAATCCGTGCTATTTGGGGCGCCATAAACCACCAAACTTTTATATGAGGAATAAGCATGAAATTGAAAATCACTATTGCTGCTGTGCTTTTGACTGTATTGTTCTGCACGTCCGCCTGGGCCGGTCTGACCCAGACCCAGGTATCCCAGCTGTATGTATCCATTTTCGGCAGGGCATCAGAGGGGGACGGAAATGCCTACTGGCAGAAACAGCATGGTGTGGCCGCCGCCGCAGCTGAAATGCTGGCCACAGATGCTGCCAAAGATTATTTCGGCACGAGCCTGGATTCTGACCAGGCCTTTATCGCGCACATCTATCTGAACACCCTTAACAAGACTGCAGCCGTGGATCCTGACGGTATTGCATACTGGGTAAACCAACTGGCCGGGGACAGATCCCGGGGATCGGTTGTTGCGGATCTGGTGGGGGCCATCAACGACTATGCACCGGACGGGCGGTTCCATAACCCGGATGATGCGGCAACCGTGGCGGCATACAATCAGTTCACCAACCGGGTTAAGGTATCCGACCACATGGCAAAAAACGTCAATAAGCCGCCGGCAGGCTGGCAAACCGTCACCCAGATGGGCACCACAGGCCTTGGCGTGACCGATGATGCCGCCACGGTTGCCCAGGCAATAAGCTATATTGACACCTTTTTGAAAAAACAGCTCCCTGGCGTGGTTTTAGGGGAGTCTGCCGCGCTTTCCTCTAAAGATATCCCTCCCACAGGTGACGTGATCCAGATCACTGATCCTGCGCATCCGCTCCACGGCATGGAGATTACTGTGCCGCCGGGGGCCTACACTGACACCACCCCGTTCCGGGTCTCATCAGCACCGGTGGAAAGC